>DAOWIN010000107.1 GCA_030640885.1 Candidatus Omnitrophota bacterium | reverse complement strand
TGTTTTTACATTTTTATGTGATATGACAAGCTACAAAATGTCCTTCTTCTTTTTCTCTCATTGGCGGTTCTTCCTTTTCGCAGATGGTTTTTTTCAAGCGGCAACGAGGATGAAAACGACAACCTGACGGAAAATCAAAGGGTGAAGGCACCTCTCCCTTTAAGATCTGAGCCTTCCCGTCAAATCCGGGTTGAGCCGAAAGCAAAGCCTGCGTATAGGGATGTAAGGGACGCTCAAACAAATTTTTCCCCACCTCCACAATCCGTGCCGCATACATAATTGCTAATCTATCTACCAAATGTTTCAGGATCTCCAAATTATGAGTAATAAACAAAACGGAAAGATTCTGTTCCTGTTTAACCTTCTGCAAAAGTGCTAAAATCTGAGCCTGAGTAGTTAAATCCAGATTTGTGGTTGGTTCGTCAGCAATTAACAAAGAAGGGCAACAGGAAAGAGCCATAGCAATCATAACCCGCTGATTCATCCCTCCGGAAAGTTGGTGCGGATAGCTTTTGAAATTCTTTTCTTGATCCGGTATGCCCACTTTCCCCAACATTTCAAGAGCGTCCAGTTCTGCCTCCTTTCTGCTTTTTTTCTGATGTAGTTTGATTATCTCGGTCATTTGGCTGCCAATTGTAAAAACTGGATTTAAAGAAGAGCTGGGATTTTGGAAGATATAAGCTACCTCCTTGCCTCTAAGTTCCTGTAGTTGCTTAGAAGTAGTCTTAAAAATGTCTCTTTGTTTGAAGATTACCTCTCCGCTGACAAGATTCGCTCCTGAAATTAATTTGGTCAAGGATAGGGCTGTAACTGTTTTGCCTGAACCAGATTCACCGGCCAAACCCAAAGTTTCTCCTTGCTTAATAAAAAAATTAATACCATCTACAGCTTTAATAAGCCTTTTGCGGCGAGAAAAATAGACTTTTAGATTTTTTACATTCAAGATGTTCATTTCTTTCTTCTAGCCTGTAGCGTGCAGCGTGCATCGGGTGGCTCTTATCCCCTCTCCCAACAAATTATACCCCAAAACTGTAATCAGAATTGCTAACCCCGGGAAAAGAGTAAGCCACCAGCCAATATCAATTACTGATTTTCCCTCCATTAGAATATTTCCCCAACTTGGCGTGGGCGGCTGCACCCCTAATCCCAAAAAACTTAACGCCGACTCGGTCAAAATTGCTCCGCCCATTCCCAAAACCGCCGCCACCAAAACAGGCGGGAGGGCATTGGGTAAAATGTGTTTGGCGACTATCTTAAAATTAGATAACCCCATTGAGCTTGCATAACGCACAAAATCCTTTTCTTTTATACTCAAAACCTCTGCCCGCACCAGACGGGCTATCCCCATCCAACTGGTTAAGCCAATTATAAGCATAATATTGAATATTGTCGCCTTTAAAAAGGCAACCATTGTCAGAAGCAGAAAAAAGCTGGGAAAACAGAGCATTATATCTACAAAACGCATTATTAAATTATCAACCCTACCCCCGCAATAGCCCGCCAAAGAACCAAAAAGCAACCCTATAGTCAACGAAACACCTACTGCTACCAATCCCACTTGTAAAGAAACCCGCGTGCCATAAACCATTCGGCTAAACAGGTCTCTTCCTAAACTATCTGTGCCTAAAATATGCGCCCTATTAGGCGAAGATAAAATATTTTCAACATCAATCTTTTCAGGACTGTAAGGAGAAATTAAAGGAGCAAAGATAGCTAATAAAATCAAAACAGCAATTATCACGCATCCGGAAAGAATGAGTTTATTCTTCATTATTCAATTACTCTAACTTATTAAATTTCTAATTGCTAATTGCTCTAACTCATTGGGGCACCCAGTTCCCCAGACCCCCAGTTTCCCAGCCCTAGGCCTACCGGCTGGGCGTCTGGGTGGCTGGTTGCTGGGCGGCTACCATTTAGGTCATTTGTTCATTGGGATTTATTTGGGATTTGGAAATTGGGATTTGGGATTTACTGAACTTTGGCTCTGCCAAAGTTCAGTTGTACCTTATCCTCGGATCTGCCCAAGCATAACACAAATCAGCAAGCAGATTTCCCAACAGGGTAAGCGCCGCTCCAATTACTAATATTCCCATTATCACTGGGTAATCACGCGCCATTGTAGAATTATAGAACAGCCGCCCCATCCCGGGAATGGCGAATATGGATTCAAAAATAACGCTTCCGCCAATCAAGCCGGGAATAGATAACCCCAAAATAGTAATCAAGGGCAAAAGGGCATTCTTAAAGGCATATTTGCATATAATCGTCTTTTTACTTATTCCTTGAGCATAAGCCGCTCTAATATAATCCTGAGCAAGCACATTTACCATATTTCCGCGTACATAACGCGAAAATCCAGCTAAACCGCCAAAGGCGGCAACTGAAATCGGCAAAATTAGATGCTTTGCCAAATCTAAGCCCCTGCCCCAAAAAGAAAGTTGGGCATAGTTAAAAGATCTGATTCCTGAAATCGGCAGCCAGTTCAGTTTTATCCCTAAAAAAAGCATTAACAGTAAAGCAAGCCAAAAGCCAGGAAGCGAAAATCCTATAAAAACAAAAAAGGTAGTCCATTTATCAAATAACCCGCCGGGTTTTAGGGCAGAGATTATGCCAATAGGCAAGGCAAAAGCAATAATCACGCCCATTGCCAAAATGTTTATCAGCAAAGTGATGGGTAATCTTTCTTTGATACGAGTGCTAACCCTTCGCCCGTCTGTAAAAGAATTCCCAAAATCTAACTTAACAAGCCTTTTTAGCCAATTTAAATACTGAACGCAAATTGGTTTATCAAGGTTATAAAGTTTTACTAACTGTTCACGCGCTTCGGCAGATATTCTCGGATCCATTCCCTGTAAATAAGAAGGCTTACCCGGGGCAAGATGGATTATAGCAAAGCTAATAATCGTAATCCCTAAAAAAACAGGGATTAGGTTTAAAATGCGTTTTAGAAAATAGGGGAACATGTAAGCTGCAAGCTACAAGCGACAGGCTACAGGCAAGAAATCTAAAGTCTAAGATTTTTTCCTTTTTCTTGCTTGCAGCTTGCATCTTGCAGCTTATTTGTATCTCTGTCTCTCTTCCGCCACCCACCATTTAATAAAGTTATGACTAATCCCGTTGATACTCGGTTCAATCCCCTGAAAACGGACGTCAATTATAGGTAAAGCATCAGGGACATAAAGAAAGGTATAGGGTTGGTCATTATGTATCAATCTATGAATTTTTTGATAGATGGCTTTTCTTTTCTCAACTGGAAATATTTTCCTTCCCTTTTCTAAAAGTTCATCAACCTGTTCATTTTTGTAAGAAACAAAATTAAACTCTTTGGGGCCGGTCTTGGAGGAATGAAAAATATCATAACAATCAGGGTCGCGGGAAAGACCCCACCCCAAAAGCACTGCCTCAAATTGCCGCTTATCAATAATATCCAAAAAACATCCCCATTCTAATATTTTTATATTTACCTTTATGCCTACCTGCTTTAATCTCTGCTGAATAATCTCGGCGCACTTGCGCCGCTGTTCGTTCCCTTGATTAGTTAAGAGAGTAAATTCAAACTGCTTGCCATTTTTAACCAAAAACCCCTGCTTATTTTTCTTCTCCCAACCAACCTCGGCTAACAACTCTCTTGCCTTTTGTGGATTATAAGACACAGCTTCAACATCAGAATTATAAGCCCAGGAATTGGGGACAAACGGACCTGTGCAAAGCTTTCCTAAACCCAAAAGGACACCCTTGATAATTTCTTCCTTGTCAATGGCATAATTTATCGCTTCTCTTATCTCTTTGGTTTTAAATCTTGGGTTGCGTAGATTCCAGCCAATATAGGTATAACCAAAACTGGGGTATTTATACTTGCGAAAGTTTTGCTTGAAGAATTTGGTTTCTGTCTGACGCTGATATTGAAGCGGGGTTAAGCCAATATAATCTAAACTGCGATTTCTTAATTCCAAAAAGAGTGTAGATTGATCCGGTATTACAGAGGAGATATATCTATCAATATAAGGACGACCCTCCCAATACTCAGGGTTCGCCTCTAAAACAACTCTACCGCCCGTCTCCCATTGGACAAATTTATAGGGACCCGTACCAACAGGCCGACGGCTAAATTTTCTAAAGTCTTCTTCATTTTTCAACAGATGCGCCGGCATAATCAGCATTCCCCAGCTGACTAAAGCTGGAGCAAAGGGTTCTTCGTAGGTTATTTTGATTGTGTAATCATCAATTAGCTTGAAATCCTTTACTTTCTTAAAATCCCCGCTATAAGGCGTTTTTGTTTGGGGGTCAATTAGTTTTTCATAAGTAAATAAAACATCCCTTGCTGTAAAAGACGCCCCATCCTGCCATTTTACTCCCTTGCGTAGATAAAAGGTTATCTCAAGACCATCATCGGAGATTTTCCATCTTTCGGCTAAATCCCCAATTAAATTAATATCCTTATCGTATTTCACTAAGCCGTTAAAAATTAAACCGACAATGTTTTGGGAAGCGCTGTCTGCGGCTAAAATAGGCACCAATGTTATTGGTTCGCCGATTGAACCTGCTACAATCGTATCGCCGTAGCAGGCAATTTCATCCTTTTGATTTTGTTGGGCGTAAAGAAAGGTAAAGGTAGAGGTAGAGGGAAAGGGAAAGGTAAAGATGAAGATAAAGATAAGAATTAAAAAAATCCCCCGAAAAAGGCTCTTCGGGGGAGAAAAAATGCTCATTTTCTAAATTATCAAAAACTGGGGAATCATAACGAAACCTCGCTCAGATTCTTCACCTCGCAGGTGAAAGAAGTTTCATACACCTGCGAGGTGTTAGAATGTTTCGTATTTTACTTGTTTTCTACATCCTTCAGTTCCTTAGTTTTAAGATTTTTAGTTTCTTTAGTTTCTTGTTTCTCGGCTTTTTGTTCTTTAGTATTAACAGCTTCTTGTTTAGCAGGGAGCTTCTTCCCTACTTCTACCTTTTCCATTACTGACTTTTGCTGATGTTTAGAAATAATTGCTAAACTTATGGAGGTTATCAAAAAAAGAGCGGCGCAAACTGCGGTGGCTTTGGCTAAAAAAATAGGGGTCTTTGCCCCAAAAACCTCTTGTGCCCCGCCGCCGAAAATATTGGACAAACCCTGTCCCTTTCCCGCCTGCAAAAGGATTACCAGAATCAAAAACAAACAAACAAAAATGTGAACAATAATTAAAAATATAGTCATTTTGGATTAGTTCTACAAATTTACTTAATCAACTAATTACAAATCCATTACGGATATACGAATAAAAAGATTAGTAAATTCGCTGATAGTTTAACTCTACTGCCTTTTCTCTTTCTTCCCCTAACTCCTCTCTCCTAATTCCCATCTCCTTTCTCCTTCTTCTCTGCCCTCTGTTTTCTATAGACTGTTGACTGTAAACTCTCTTCTGTCAAGAGATAATTAGGAGGACACGATAGCAGAACAGCTGTCACACTCAATGTCGCTACAGCTATCAACGGCAGCCCCAGGACCCTCTATCGAATTATTATTCTTACACGCCTGTAACACCATCTCCTCCGGCTTCCCCCTCACCAACACAATCAACTGCGGTTTCTCCCATTTCTCCTTTTTCTTATTATTAGGTATTCCTTTCTCTTGCTTCTCTGCCCCCCCCCTTATCTGTTTTTCTGTTTCTGCTTCTGCTTTTTCTTCTTTCTTCTCTTCCTTACTTTCTATCTCTTCTCTTTCTTCCCCTAATTCCTGTTTCCTGTCTCCTAACTCCTGCTTCTTATTCCCTAACTCCTCTCTCCTATCCCCTAATTCCTGTTTCCTATCTCCTTCTTTTCTATCTATAACCATTTTTCGTCTTAAT
>DAOWIN010000159.1 GCA_030640885.1 Candidatus Omnitrophota bacterium | reverse complement strand
CCGGCAAGTTTTCTGTTATTTAAAAGCTCAATAATTGCTCTGCTTAATTCCTCAACATTGGCAGGAGAAACAAGCAATCCATTTTTTCCTGGACTAACAACATCCGAGATCCCGCCTACATCAGAGGCAATCACCGGTTTGCCCATTGCCATTGCTTCTAATAGAGAAAGACCTAAACCCTCCTGCAAAGAAGAAAGAACAAAAATATCCATAAACGAGAGAATTTCATCTGTATTGCTAATTGCGCCTAAAAAAAAGACCCGAGCGGCAATACCTAACTTTTTAGTTAAATTTATTAATTCCTGCTTGGCTTTTCCTTCACCGACAATAACCAATTGAGCGTCGGGTTTAGTTTTTAACACATCAGACATCGCCATAATTAGATACTTTATTCCTTTTACCACAGAAAGGCGAGCAACAAGCCCAATAACGTCGCCTTCTTCGCTTAACCCATATTTTCTTCGCAATGCCAAAGCATTTTGCAGAGGCAAACTTTTTTTCTCTTCTACTCCGTTAGGAATCAAAGCAATTTTGGAAGAATTAATTTTAAAATCCTTGAGCAAATGTTTCCTTACCGGTCGGCTAATAGCAATTACTTTCTTTCCCCAGCAGGGAAATAATATTCTTCCTAAATGCGGTTTGAAAAAACCGTGGCAGGTAGTTAGATAAGGAAGATGAGTAATTTTAGACAGATAAAACGCAAGCACTTGGCTAACACGCGTTTGGCAATGTATTATTTCTATTTCTTTTTCTTTTATTAATTTTATTAATTCAGGAAGAGCAAGAAATATTTTTGGGCTGAGCTCGCTTTTCGTGCGGATATTCAAAGGAAAAAAAGAAATGCTCTTATGCAATGCAGAAACAAAATCACCCCTTGAAGAAGCGATAATCACATAGTTGCCTCTTTTAACCAATGCCTCTGATAAATTAAGCAAATATTTGCTAATTCCCCCAATATTAAAATGCGTGGTTAACAAAAGAATATTCATCTATATTTCCAATGTCAAACCATTTTCTCCGGGCAGTAAAACCATAAATGTTATCATTTTGACTAAGCCATTTAATGTAGCTTCCTATGTTGTCTGCCAATTCTTTGTCTTTTTTTAAATATTGGCTGATTAAAGAAATTTTGTCAGCGGGGAAAAAATAAACGCAGGTAGAAATGAGATTGCTTTTCGGCTCAGAAGGTTTCTCTTGAAAATCTACAATTCTGTTTTGCTCATCTAACTTTACCACCCCAAACCTGCTTAGCGATTGCTTATCTTTAAGTTTATAAAGGATGGCAGAATTGGCTGGTTTTTGGCTTTGGGCAAATTTCAGAAAGGGTTCAAGGGAAAAGAAAAAAAGGTTATCACCACCAATTATCAATAAATCATCTTTTATTTTTTCTCGGTGAATAACAAAATCAATATCCCTCACCGCCCCTAAGCGATTTTCTGGCGATGTAGAATTGTTATGTAATAACTTAATCTTTTTTTTAGCAAAAGAATTGCTTTTTTTAAACCAAGTTTGAAATTGAGAAAAAAATTTCTTATTAGAAACAATAAAAACTTCATCCACCACAGGCAAATGAAGTTTCTCTAAAATGTATTCTATAATTGGTTTATCTTTGACTGGCAATAAAGCCTTTGCTTTTTTTTCACTTAAAGGATAAAGTCGTGTTCCGTAACCCGCCGCCAAGATTATAACTTTCATATCTCATTGGCAATTTTGCAACCCTGTTCAAGCATCTGTTTTGCTTTTTTTTCACTTCCGGCTTCGGCATAGATTCTTAAAATCGGTTCTGTTCCGGAAAGCCTTAGTAAAAGCCAAGAACCATCTTCGCAAATAAGTTTCACTCCATCCTGTTTTTTAACCTCTTTTACGGTTTTATCAAGCAGTTTCAAAGGCGGTTTTTGTTTTAATCTTGCCATTAACCTTTTCTTTTTTCCATCGGGGTAATGAACATCAATTCGGGCATAACGAAATTTGCCAAACTCCTTTTCTACATCAGCAATGATTTCTAAAATCCCTTTTTTCTGAACACATAGTATCTCAATCAACAAAAGAGCAGAAAGCATACCGTCGCGTTCAAACAGATAATTTTTATATCCAATGCCCCCGGACTCTTCCCCGCCAATTAGAATATCCTCTTTCTGCATTAAGACGGCAATATGCTTAAAACCTATTGGGGTTTCATATAATTTCAAATTATATTTTTGGGTAATCTTATCTATCAAGAAAGAAGAAGAAATGGTTTTCACTACCCCGCCGCTCCATTTTCTATATTTTAAAAAATGCAAAAGGGTCAAACTTAGAATTAAAGAAGGGGTGATAAATTTTCCGTCTGAACGCAAAGCGCCGATACGGTCACCATCTCCATCTGTGATTACTGCTAAATCGTAATTATCTTTCTTCATTAATTTAATAGTCTGTTTTAAATTTTTAGGAATTGGCTCTGGATTTATGCCCGGAAACACCGGGTTATGCTCGCAATGAACAGTAGTTACTTCTATATTTGTATCCCTTAACAAATTCTCTATAAGAGTATCACCGGTGCCAAACATTGAATCTACCAGTATTCTCAACTTTTTTTTATTTGATTTAAGCAATCTAAAATCAACATAAGATTTGATAAACTTTTTGTAATCGGGCAAAAAATCGACAATCTCCAAATTTTTCGATTTCTTGCATTCTTCCCAATTCAGAATTTTTGGTTTATTTTTGCCCAGCAATTTTTCTATTTCTTGGGTAATATCCAATTCCACTGAGCCACCAAAGCTTCCTTTTATTTTTATTCCATTAAAATAAAAGGGATTGTGACTGGCAGTAATCATAACTCCTGCTGTAGCTTTTTTCTGGACAATTGTCCGGCTTAATGCTGGCGTAGGGCAACTCTGGTTGCTTAAAATAACTTTTATATTGTTAGCCAACAAAACCTGACTCACGGTTTGGGCAAACTCGGTTGATAAAAAACGAGTATCGTAACCGACAACCATTTGCGGTTTGCGGTTTCCGGATGGCTGGTGACTGGTAAAATAATCTGCGACTGCTTGAGCGGCTATTTTCACATTTTCAAAAGTAAAATCTTTGGCGATTTGTCCTCGCCAACCATCAGTGCCAAATTTTATTTCCTTCATCTTGCATCTCCTTGATTATTCTCTGCGGTTCTTTTTCTCCAAAAATAGCTGAGCCAGCGGCTAATATATTTGCCCCTGCCCGAATAATATCTTTAAAATTGCTTAAATTAACTCCCCCATCTACCTCAATATCGCCTCTCCATTTCTCTCTCAATTGTTTAATTTTAGAGATAATTTCTTTTTTGAATTCCTGTCCGGCAAAACCGGGCTGGACACTCATTAACAAAACAAAATCAATCTCCGAAAGCAGGTTTTTTAGCGCCGACAAAGGCGTTTGGGGATTTAAGGCAATACCAGCCTTTGCACCTAATTTTTTAATCTGGCGGATAATTCCCAAACTTTTCTCTTTTGTCGCCTCAAGATGAATACTGATTAAATCGCTGCCAGCAGTAACAAAATCTGGAATAAACCTCTGCGGATTTTCAATCATTAAATGTACATCCAAGGGGATGGCTGTTTCTTTCTTTACCGCCTTCACAACTAATGGACCAACAGTAATATTAGGTACAAAATGTCCGTCCATTACATCAATATGCAATAAATCGGCATTGCCAATTTTCTTCAATTCGTCTTTTAAATCGGCAAAATTAGCTGATAAAAGACTGGGAGCGATTTTAATCTTATGTGTCATTTCTTTTATT
>DAOWIN010000113.1 GCA_030640885.1 Candidatus Omnitrophota bacterium | reverse complement strand
CCGTCAACAAACATCAAGCGAGGATCCTCTGCATTTTCCAAAATAACTTCTCCGGCTTTAAATTTTAGACCTTCATCATCGGTGGGAGTCAGGATAACAATGTCGCTAGGATGGTTCTGGCTGGTATCGTATTTTTTATGAACCCGCCGGGCAAACAATCGCCGGCCATCAGGCAAGAATGCCGGATTGAAATACTTGTATTCTCCGTCGTCGACCTCAATGAGTCTGCCCGTGTCCCGGACAGACGAAACATCGCTTGCGCTCCCGCTTTTAACAGAAGTTTCAATGGAATTCTCCTCAAATACACCTTCTCTTTCAGATTTCGCCTCTCCCCCATCACATTTTTCTCTTGCTAAAAAGAGTCCTTTTTCCTCTCTCCTGCCTTTGGCTAAAACAGCTTCTATCTCGAGTTTAAAGAAATCCCCCTTACTAAAATGCTTAAGAGAATCTAAACTAAATTCTCCTTGACTTTTTTCCAAAAGTGTATTAACTTTATAGACAGAAAAGATGGGAAGGTTTAAAAATAACATAGGAGAAGAAATGGCTACAAAAATCTTAGATAATGATTTGTTCGTCCAGAAAAATCTTGAAAAATTGGTAAAGAAATATCCCCACCAGAAAATTATTATCAGTAGTGGAGAAATTTTTACCGGGGATGATGCTGTTAAAAGAGCTCGAGAGAAATATCCCGACACCATTCCAATGTTTTTGCCTGTTCCCGGGCCAGAGGAATTCAACCATATTCTATGAAGAAACCCGTCTATTTTTCTTACAAATCTTATAAAGGCAACTATTATCCCATTATTAAAATTCAAGTAAAAGGTTCTACCAGTTTCCTTGAAACCGAAGCATATGTAGATAGCGGAGCCAGTGTCTCTATTTTTTTGGCAGATTTTGCTTCTTACTTGAAGATAGACTACACTAAAGGCAAAATTACCTATACTATGGTGGGCGATGGCAGTTTCATCCCCGTTTACCTTCACACTATCCCTATTAAAATTGGCCATATCTCCTTCTCTGCCACTATCGGTTTTTCCTCTCATCTTGGCGCGGATTTCAACCTTCTCGGCCAAAAAGACATATTTGACCGCTTCATAGTAAGTTTCGATAGACGAAACAGCGTAATTTCCTTCCAACCATATTAGCAAAACTCTACCCTTATAACCTAATATCAAAAATGGGGTCAGACCCCATTTTTGAGCGAAACCTTCATCCCTGATACGAAATGCCTTTTTCGTTCCCCCATCTCGCCTCCCTTTTGGCTCAACAACACTGGTAAAATCAAAAGGCAATCCATCTTCAGAAAGTCGTTTAAACCAACTTTTATCTAGAGAGATACCAATTTTTTGAGCTTCTTGGATTGCTTTCAGGAAGGGCTTATAGATTTGTGTGGCGATGTATTCATCAACAACTGAGTGCACCAATAAGAAGGTAATTTGAGTAAGCAGAGGCGGGGCGCGGGTAACGATTGCCCAGTGCAAGCGGATTCTATTGTTGTTTACTTGGCCAGTTGTCTCTAAATCAGAGTCAAATTCTAAGGGGACTCTTGGATTGCTGGCAATGCGACTGATATCTGTCCTGCCATCTTTTGCCGCATTTTCAATAATAAGCTCTTTGGGCTTGTCAACTTTTTCTCCCCCATCGCAGTTTTCTCTTGTCTCAGCTCCTAATTCCCTTTGAGACCCTAACCCTACTTTAGCTTTCACCTCTTCTACTATATCCCCATCGGTCTGTTTATAATAATCTACCCGATTCGATCTATACTGAGCAATAAGACCCTTTAGCTCAGCAATAAATCCTCTAATTATAGGTATGGGTAGATGACAATCCTGGGATTCATGGATTTTGATGGAGGTGATTGTTTTAGATGAGAGATTTCTGCGAATAAATTTGTAGGGAATGAGCCAATTAATATTTCCATCCGGCTTAAGACCGCGGGCAATTGGTTTGATAAAGGCGAAGATTTTCTCCTTTAATCTGGGTGGACCATTATTTTTATTGCTTTCCTGGATATACTCTAAGTTAGCATTGTAGGTTTCCTGGACAATTTTTAAGAATCCTGTTCCTGCTCTTGGTATGCCTAAGGTTATTAGAACTGCAGCAGACTGTATAATGGAACGAAGGTTGTGATTTCTTATTCCTTGGTTTTCGATTGCTCCGAGTTCTACTTCATCTCCTTCTTCGAGTGTTGGGCGATTGTTTTCAACTTCCTTTATTCCACCGTCCCGTGTAACCTTATTTTTATCATCAACAAAATAGCTAATGGCTTTTTTATTCCCTCCATTTCGCGCAAATGGGGTCAGACCCCATTTTACTACGGTTAGAGGTTCATTTTGCGGATTAACGATGCATTTTAATCCTTCCATCATATGCTGCATATAATTGATATCAAGCAATCCGCGCCCGCCGTCAGCCTGCCGGCAATTTTTCTGCATTACTACTACAGACACTCCAACTTTCTTAGAAGGAACAAGACTATCATCATAATCAACTACAATAAGCCCCAGTTTGTTTAACCTGTTTACTACCTCTTTTATTTGTGAATCATTCAACCACCCCTTACTTTTTGCATCCTTAATAATCTCCCTAACAATATTTTCTATACACGAAGGGGTAATCTCTTTTTCACTATCTCCTATACCCTGCCAGATTTGCCTTATGATATTTGCCACAATAATCTTATCTAACTCCTTTTTTATCTCTTCTATCATTTTTAGCTCTCCGGAATCTGGATAGCTATCGATTAAATATCCATTAATCTCCTCAATCTGCTTATTAGCGAACTCTAACTCATACTTACTATCGAGCGGTTTCTCTCCTTCTATCCTATTTCTACCTTCAATGCCTGATTTCTTTGTCTTTAGGTGTATAACTCCGGAGTAAAATATAAGTCTCCCCAAAGGAGTAAGTATTGCCGGGACATGCCGGATTAGCTCTCTACGGCTAACTTTGTGAATTTCAGTGCCCTCTAAGTAAGAAATCATCATCTGCCCACCTGAAGGAATTACTCTGCCTAAAAGTTTAAATAACTCTTTATCCAATCCCTCTTCTGAAAGATTTATTGTTCTCTTTTTTCCATCTATATCAAATGTAATCTCTTCAGAGTAATCAAACTGAAACAATCCCCGTTCTCTCCATTTTTCATGCTTTTCCCTATAATAACCATGGCTTACAACCGCTGTAACACTCCTATTTCCTTGATTATCCTTTAAGTAAATCCGGACATCAAAACCTCCTCTTCTTTGGTCAGGTTCACATTCAATATCAAGCGTAAATTCACCCAAATGCTTCTCTTGTAATTTTTGGAATAAGAACGGCATTAAAGATTGGCTTTGGCTATCCTCCTTAAAAGTTCCTCCATCTCTTCTATGTACATCCTTTCCCCCGTCCTGGTTACGTATCCTTTTCTCTTCTTGCTTCCATCTATTAAACGCGTTACTGAATTCCTTTACATCTTCCATTACAAGCTTCTGCATGAGTACCCCAGCCTCAAGTTCTACTCCTGGCTTCAATTTCAAATGTTCCTCATAAAACTCTTTCAGCTCTACCACCGGTATATCTTTATCTGACTCTACTATTCCACCGTCTTTTCTTTCGCCAGAAGCATCTGCAGAGTCTTTTCCATCTAGCTTTAAGCCTTTGTCAGACATAATTTTATTTTTCAAACATTGCACACCAAACCACTGCACCACGAATTCAGCAGAGCAATACATAATAATTAAAACAAAATAAACCATAATGAATAGCGAAAGAACATAGGCCCCAAAATAAATATTAACAAAAACAACTGCCAAAAGGAAAACTAGCGGGGTACAAGGGATAAGAGATAGAATAACAATGGGCCTGTCTATCAAATGCAACAAAATATTTATGAAGGGATGTTCAATGCTAAATTTTATATGGAATAGTTCGTGAAGAGCGACTATCTTACTCCTTTCCTCTGAGTTTCGAGCATGCAATCCTATCTTTGCCTCATTGGCTTTTGGATCAAAAAGACACCGTCCTCCACCGTGAAAGTGGTAATAATAAAAAGTTGTATCTTTTAGTTCTACTTCAATATTTATATACCCCATTTCAAGTTGTTTTTTCTTTTTCTCAACGAATCTTTCCATCTCTTTCTGTCTATTTTGAAAATCCTCTTTTTCTAACTTCCCAAAACTCGGCATAAGTCCATAGTCAGAAAGTTTATCGAGAAACAAACGAAAACGAGGAGATTGAATAAGTCGGATTACCCACAATTCTTTTATCTCGATTTTGCCGCCGTCAAAGTAAGTATTTAACTCCTTTTTACTTAACCCGTATTTCGAAATTTCGGGATTTACGAAGATTAGCCCATAGCATAGCTTTACGAGATGACTGGCAGAAATTTTTGCCGGGGTAATTAGAATTGTATTAATTAAATATAATAGATAGGGGAATGCTGGTGGCTGGTAACTTTGTGTCTTTGTGGCTGATAGCTTTATTATCTTATAATCAACAGGAGGTGATGTGATTCGCATTGCAAGCCAATCCATAAAAGCATTTATGAAATCAATATTTTTATACATAATTGTAGAATTTAATGTTGGCTTATGTTTTATTCCCTGAAAATTATTTCCTGCTGCCAAAGGCATTCCCAGAAAGGTTTTAATCTCTTTGGTGGTAATATTAGTTAAGCCAAGCAAGAAAATAATCAACAAATCAACATCAAAGATGGACATTGAATGTTGAATCTGTTTGTTAACAAGGAAGGAAACTCTCCTGTGGCTACTTGCCAGAGATTGATTACCGACACTTTTTGCCGCCCCTCCGTCAGATTCCCCCGGCATAGCACTGCTTTCAACATTCAAGGTCTGACTCCGTTGTCCACTATCCACAACATTTGCCGCAAATCCTCTCTCACCCGCCACGGGAGGTTTCAGGAATCGCGGCTTAATATTCGCATTCAATTTCCCGCCGTCAAAAATAGAACTGTCCCTATTTTTCAATCCTCCATCTAAATTAGGTGCATTGGGTTTATTTGGCTCTGCCTTCTTAGAAGTAATGAGTGAGCCCTTTATTCGGTCAAATATTAAAGATACGCGTTCAACCTTTTTCAAATCCTCTATATTTCTAAAAGCAACTTCTTCTCCTGCCTTAACTGCTGCCTCTCGATATTCAATGATTTTGTAGGCAACATCAGAAGGAACTCCTATTGCGATTAATACCTTCCCGGTAGCGGTATTAACATTAACCCCTTCCTTAATTCGAATCTGTCTGATTGTCTCTGCTAAGTCTCTCTTGCAACGGGAGATCTTTGTACTAATATCCGGCTCCCATATATGTTCGTATTCTCCCCCGCGTCCTAACTGTAAGTGCTTCATTTCCTCAGTCAATCTTCCAT
>DAOWIN010000077.1 GCA_030640885.1 Candidatus Omnitrophota bacterium | reverse complement strand
TATACAGAAATTTTGCATTTTGAGCGGACATTGATGTTTTTAGATAAAATCAAGTTGAGGCAGGTAATAGCAAAATCATGTCCGAAGACCGACTAAGTTCTAAAATGTTTCAGAACGAAGGCGGGCAAGTTTGATTTTGTCCTGCTGAAATGCAGATTTTAGCGTTAAGAAAAAATCACGGAAGCGAAAAATGCAAAATTTCTCTCGTTAAAAATTTATTGCACGGGGCATTATTCTCTCATACATTGAAGCGAAAGTCAATTATATCTCCATCTTCAACTATGTAATCTTTTCCCTTCAATAAACTCAATCCCGCCTGAGCAACTGCCTGCTCGCTTCCTAACTTGATTAAATCATTATATTTGATTACCTGCGCGCGGATAAACCCTCGTTCTATGTCCGAATGCACCTTGCCGGCGGCCTGCGGCGCCAATGTTCCTCTGCGAACGCTCCAAGCGCGCACTTCGTCATTTCCGATGGTAAAAAAGGACATTAAGCCCAAGATCTGATAGCTTGCTCTACCCATTTTATAAATGGCTGGTTCCTCAATGTTTAATGCCTTTAAAAATTCCCTTTGCTCCTGTTCTGACTCTAATTGAAAAAGTTCCTGTTCAATTTTAGCCGAAATCTGCACTACTTCAATATTTCCATTGTTTTCTATTTTTCCTATTAAATCAAAATCATTCAATTTATCCTCGTTCACATTTAAAACAACTATTTTCTTTTTAAAGGTTAGCAAAGGATAACCGCTGATTATTTTTTCTTGTTCCTCATTTAATTTTAGATCAAATAAAAAATGCCCCTCTTCTAATCTTGTCTTAAAATCAAGGAGAAGCTCCTTTTCTTTTTCCTGAAGCTTATTTTTTCCTTTTTTCATCGCTTTTTCCAGCCGCTCAAGACGCAATTCTACAAAAGAAAGGTCTTTTAATATCAACTCATCATCAATCTTTTGAATATCCCGCAGAGGTTCTATACTGCCGTCAATATGAAAAACAGTCTCGTTTTCAAAAACGCGAATAACATAGCACAGGGCATCTG
Organism: Candidatus Omnitrophota bacterium; assembly: GCA_030640885.1. Lineage (GTDB taxonomy): Bacteria > Omnitrophota > 4484-213 > 4484-213 > 4484-213 > DAOWIN01. The sequence goes on along the minus strand of DAOWIN010000077.1, from coordinate 7,480 downwards.
CCTCTTCTAAGGATTTAAACAAAGCCTGATTTTGCTCGGAGTTGTTAGAAAGAGGTGGCAGAAGTAAAAATTCTATCACTGCCGGCACCTTTTTTGCCTCAGGATACATCTTTGATAAATTATCAAGGCGGGGGTCGCGCACACTGCCCTCTCCCCGGCTAACCCCTTCGCCTTCACGGGGAGAGTTGCCAGTCAAAAGCCGAAAGATGGTGCGTCTGCCTGCCTGTGGCAAACCAATTATTCCAATTTGCACAGATTTTCTCCTTTTTTTATTTTATGCCCAATAACAAACTCTCCTGCAGTCATTCTTCTTTTGCCTTCCCTCTGTAATTCTTCAATCCATAAAGTCCCATTTTCTGTTGCCGCTAAAATTCCATTGCTTTTACTAACCTCTAAAATTGTGCCAGAGGCAGTGGACGGAAATTCTTTTTGAGACAACCTCGTTCTCCAAATCTTTATTCTCTTTTCTTTCCAAAAGGTAAAAGCCCCGGGGCGAGGGGTAAAACCACGAATTAAATTATAAATTTGTTCAGCCGACTTTGACCAATCAATTTCGCCATCGCTTTTATCCAATTTGGGAAAATAGGTTGCCTGTTGTTCATTTTGGACGCTCAATTCTACCTGCCCGCTTTCTAATAATTCTATTGCCTTTAACAAAGCATTTGCTCCCTCTTTTGCCAAACGCTCAGTTAATTCACCAGCATTTTCCCCTTGTTTTATCCCTATCTTTTTTTGGTAAATTATCTCCCCGGCGTCTATCTTTTCACCAATTTTAATTATAGAAACCCCTGTTTTTTTCTCGCCTTGAATCAAAGCCCAATTAATTGGAGCAGGCCCACGATATTTTGGCAGCAAAGAAGGATGAAGATTTATAGAATAAATCTTAGGAATACCTAAAATTTCATTGCTCAGTTTTCTGCCATAATTTACTACTACAAATAATTGAGACTTTTTTCTTTTTAGAACATTTATAAAATCCGCTGAAAAATCTTTGGGTTGATAGATTTCAAATCCTCTTTGCTGAGAAAATTCTTTCACTGGGTCAATACTTATCTTTAATCCTCTCCCCTTTTTTTTATCCGTTGGGATTATTGCTGCCAAAATTTGATGTTTAGAAGCAAGCTTTTTTAAACTCACTAAGGCAAAATCCCCGCTTCCCCAAAAAATTATTCTCATGTTATCGCTGATTACACTATTTAATTATCAGTGTCATCAGTGTCTATTTATCAGTGCCATCAGTGATGCCCTAAAAGAAAAACAAAGGATCGACATCAATTATCACTCTGCTAAAATTAACCAACACCTCTTTTAAAACAGGGTTGGTCTTTAGGATATCCTTTGTCTTTAGGATAATATAACGACAATAGATAGAAGGTTTTGCTTTGAAGGATTTTAAAGCAATTGGTCCCAAAACCCTTGTTTCCCCAAATTTATTTTTTAACTGTTCAGAGAGGTCGCCTATCTCCTTTTTTAGATTCTCCTCATTTTTGTTTCTCAAAATTATATTGATAAAATGGGTAAAGGGCGGATAATCCAACTCCTGTCGGTAGGCTATTTCCTTTTCGTAAAAACCCTCCCAATCCTCTTTGGCAGCGGCAACAATACTAAAGTGAGTAGCGTTATAGGTTTGGATAACAAACTCCGCTTTTGTCTTCTTAGCCTCAATGCCTATTTGAGAAAGAAGCTGAAAGGTACGTTCGCCTGCCAAAAAATTAGGTAGGTTAAGAATGCTGTCGGCAGAAATAACCCCTATCAAGCCCAAATCAGAGAAATTTTCCCCTTTAATAATCCTCTGCCCTCCTAATCTCGTATAAAGAACAACCCTCTTTTTCTTTTGCAGATATTCCTCTATTCTCATTTTCAAAAAGGGGGAAATGGAAGGGTCTTCTTTCCGTCTTTCTATTATCCTCGTTTTTAAAATTTCTTTTTTCTCTTTTGTCTGCAAAAGTTTATATTCTTGCAATTTGGCTTTATGATAAGTTTGCAAAGAAGGAACGCTTGTTCCGAGAACTATTGTTGCTTTTTCTATCTCTGCCTTTTTTACTGCTACCTCGCGGGCATTATAGCGAGGCATATTTTCTTCTTTATAGGAGTTGCTTTGTTCTTCATCGACAATAATTAAGCCCAAATTTTTTAAGGAAGAAAATACCGCCGACCTAGTGCCGATAATAATTTTTGCTTTGCCTTCTTCTATCCTTTGCCATTCCTGAAATTGCTGGCGAGAAGAAAGCCGAGAATGACATTGGGCTATTATTTTTCCAAAATGAGAAATAAACCCTGCAATTAACTTGGAAGCTAAAGAAATCTGAGGGACTAATACAATCACCCCTTTGTTCTGACTTAGGACATATTCACTAAGCCGCAAATAAATCTTTATTCTCTCTTCAGCATTATCATAGATGAAAGAGGGTTGAAAATCATTCTGTTTTATTGCCTCAATAATTTTATCTGCAGATAATGATTGCTTTGGGTCTAAATCTGGGTTTAAATCTAAATTCTCTTTCGCCCCCACCCACTTCCAGTTACGACATGGAAGTGGGGTAGGTGGAGATGGGTTTGTTCTTCGCTGCCCTTTTCGCAGGGGAGAAGGAAGAGTAAGTGCTATTGCTTCCCCCCAAGAACAAAAATAGTATTTAGAGAGCCATTTAGATAAAAGCAATGAGAAAGAACTAATAATTGATTGCTCATCAATCACCTTCTTAATCTCTTTAACCTTTTTTAATCTTGATTCTTCAAGAAGCTTGACTATATAAGCAACTGCTTTTCTATTTCTGAACTCCACCCATACCCTTTTGCCAACCTTAACCTCTTCTCTTAGATGTTCGGGGATAGCATAATCAAAAAGTTTATCAACGGGAAGGTTTAAGGCAACTTGGGCATAATTCATATTCAGGCTAACAAGCTTCAAGTTGCAGGCTTCAGGCTACAAGCAAGACCAAGAAAAAAAACTTTATCTTAATCTTGTTTGAAACTTGCAGCTTGTGGCTTGCGACTTGCAGCATAAAAGCGAAGCTTCGCTTTTATCTTCTTCATATCCTCCCAAACCGGTATTTTTCCTTGAGGATTACGCAGAAGATAAGCCGGATGGAATGTGGGGATTAATTTTGCTCCTTGATAATTATAAAATTTCCCCCGCAATTGAGAAATGGGAGTATCGCTATTGAGTAAAGTTTGAGCGGCAAATTTTCCTAAGGCGCAAATCACCGAAGGTTGGATTATTTCTATTTGTTTTTTTAAATAAGGAAGACAGTTTTCAATTTCAGAAGGTAAAGGATTACGATTTCCCGGCGGGCGGCACTTTAAAATATTAGCAATATAAATATCTTCTCTTTTTAAACCTATAGATTCAATAATGCGGGTAAGCAACTGCCCTGCCCTGCCTATAAAGGGTTTTCCCTGTAAATCCTCATCTCTACCCGGGGCTTCTCCTACAAAAAGCAGAGCGGCTTGTTGATTTCCTTCACCAAAAACATAATGCTTTTTTGTTTTAAAAAGAAGGCATTTTTGGCACTGCTGAACTTTTTGAGAAAGAAGTTTAAGTTGTTGGGGAGGAGAAAAGGAAGGAATAAAAATCTCTTCTATGCCAGCAAGTTTTTCTCCTTCTAAAAAGGCTTTGAGGGAATTAAGTATTTTTTTATTTTCCATCGTCCAAAATAATCCTACTTGCCTCGCATAAATCCTTGGCAAAATAATCAGGCTTAATATCCCATTTTCGACTATCTTCCAATTTTGTTCTTCCACAACCTATCAAAATAGTTTTACAACCTATGTTTTTTCCTGCTTCTATATCTGTGTCCGCATCTCCTACAAAATAGGTATCTCTAAAATTAATCTTCTCTCCCTTAACTGCCTTTAAAAATAGACCTGTTTTGGGTTTTCGGCAATCGCAGTTATCCTCTTGTCTGTGCGGGCAGTAATAGACCTCCATTCTGCCGCCCTGTTTTTCAACCTCTGCAAGCATTCGGCGGGTAATTTCATCTAAGGATTCTTGTGTATAAATCCCCTTGCCTATTCCTGCCTGATTAGAAATAATCTTTACTGCATAATTTTGCTGGGTTAATCTGCAAATTGCCTCTAAACTATTAGGCAGAAAATAAAACTCCTGCCATTTAGTCACATAATTTTTATCGCCGGGGTATCTATTAATTACCCCATCACGGTCCAAAAAAACTATTTTTTGGGTATTCATTTTTTTGGAAATTGGGATTTTGACATTGGGATTTACCATTCGCCGAAGGCGAATGGTTGGTGCCCCTAACCCGATTTGAACGGGTATTTCTGGCTTCGGAGGCCAGCGCTCTATCCAATTGGGCTATAGGGGCAAATAAGTTTCAAGCTACAGGTTGCAAGCCACAAGTTTCAAACAAGATTAAGATAAAGTTTTTTTTCTTGGTCTTGCTTGTAGCCTGAAGCCTGCAACTTGAAGCTTGTAGCCTGCAGCCTGTAGTTTGTATCTTATCTTAATCAGAGAAAAAAGTCAAACAAAAAGGGCAGTTGCCTATGCTGGCTCAAACTGCCCTTTTGTTCAAATTTCTAATATGTAGAAGGTTCCGCTAACTATTATTTCATCCCTTCTATGGGCTTTCTACCTGCCCAATATTCTTGTTCTGCTTCTCGATAACTCGCAAGCCTTCCTGTAGATGGTGTAATAACCCAATTAAAATTTCCCATTCGCGCCTCATAAATTATTCCAGCAGTTTGCTCTTTAGTAACCCCATTATTCAAACAGGTAGCGGCAAGAATCGCCAAGAATTTTTCCTTGGCTTCCTCGCGGACAAAGGGCTCAATCGCGGCTAACAAATTAAGACTTCGCTGGTTTTTCCTAACCTTGCCTATAGTTATCACCCGTTCTGGAAATTTATCCTTCAGTACTCCCACCCATTCCTTTTCCTCTCCGCTTAAATCCTCTCTTTCTAAAAAGCCGGCATCAATCAAGGCTATGTTATCCTTACTATATCCGGTTATTTTTTCCTTAGCTTCAGCGGGACCAATGACCTCGCAATCAAGAGATTTCTCTAATTCTTTTATTAACTCTCTGTCCTCATGGGGAGCAACGATAATAACTCTTTGTAGCACCTGTAAAACAGAAGACAATTTGCTAAGAAAATCTACAGCAAAAGGCTTTGGTTTTCCTTCTTTGTTATAAAAAGTAGAGGCGGTAATAAGTAGCTTGCGAAACCCTGTATATTCATCTTTGAGCATACTCAGCATATTAAATTGAGAAATTCCTATAACCGGTTCATAATCAATAGCGCGAGCAAAATATAAAAGCGAACTTTTTTCGGCTTTTTCAAAAACCTCCTTTGCCTCTGTATATAATCGCCTATCTACCGTTCCTTGGGCTGGTTCAAGATGCAAATCCGTCTTTACTAATAAACCTCTACTTTCAACAAACTCTTTTCTAATTTTAGAGGGATAGTATGTTGTATAAGAATTGTAAGACCTTCCAAAACCCTTCGGTATATCTCTATTGTTAATAGTATATGAATCACCACCCTCCATTCTGTTTTTAAGCCGACGCATAACATCCTCTGCTGTCCAGCCAAAATCTTCCTGCCCGCGCAACAGACGCACCTGGCGAAATAGATAGCGAGCAAATTCTTCCCCTTTTTCTTCCCCTTGAGCAATTGCCAATAAAACAAAAGTGGTTACATCCTCTGCATATTCCTCAGCCTTTTCAGTGCCATCTCTTGAGTTTAAGGCATAACGCACCATTTTCTTAAATCCATCCGGTACATCAATAGAAGACAGATTAGCCCCAGCATCTCCAGTGGCATCCTCTAATAAAAGAGCTCGGGCTTGCATTGCATAATATTGAGAGGTATCCTGCTCGGCTTCGGCAAAAAGTTTTTTCATCTCCTCTAATGTTTTTTCAAAATCCCCCTTCAGTTCTCCTAAGGTTTCTATTGTCGTAAGAGTGTTAGAATTAAAGATGCTTTTTGCTCTTTCAATTCTTTGCGCATTGTATGCGCGTCGGAGTAAATAAGATAATTTTTTCTTTGCTTCTTCATTATCATCCTTTGCAATAGAGTTGTAAATAAGGGTTAGCAGCCAAATTGCCGGTTTATCACATTGCTCCTTAATATACACAGAGCTTAACAAAACATCTACCGCCCTTGCAAACTTATCCGACACTGTAACCCTCACATTGGTCAAAGAAATAGCCGGCGTTTTTCCCGCCAGAATTTCTTTCGCCATCCATATAGGCACAGTTCCCATTATAGCAACAGGAATTAGTTTAGCTAATTCTTCTATTTCTTCGCTATTGATACCAAAGCTCTCGGATTCCCTTTTCAACACTTTCTCAATATTCTCAGCGTTAAAAGGAACTTTCGCAGAACTTATCTTTCTTAGCAAACGCCGAATTTCAACTTCATCATCGCCAAATAGTTCAGTAAATCTCTTGCTTGCCAGTAAATTGGAAACTTCTAAATCCTCTCTTCCTTGCTCCGCTTTTCCGGCTAAGCGCTTAACCTGCTTTGCATGTTTTTTATCTTCTGTACCAATGCCATCATACCTGCTTGCTGCGGCCAAATTCCTCATCCCGTAAGCCGGATAAGAAATAGTATTCAATAAAAAAATGGCAATTATCGCCACTGACCAAAGTTTTTTTAGTTTTTTCATTTTTTTCCTTAATTTCATCAACCTTAGGCTGATAAGTTTTGTCCACCTCAGGCGGACAAGTTTCCACCAATTTCTCTTTAGGGAAATTTTAGTCTATTTTAGCCTCTTTGTCAAATGTTTTTTTTATTTCTTTTAAATAAATTTTAAAAATGGGGAAAATAAAAATGGGCTTTTAATTGCCCCTTCAAGTCATCACCCTTTTCTAAAAAAGAGCCAATTTTTATCCTCGCCTAATTTGGGCTTTAATTTTAATAAACAATAATTACCTTTTAATTTATTTCCCTTTAATTCAAAATTTATCTTTTTCTGTCCCCATTCTTGTAAAATATAAATTCCCCCATCCCAAATTTCCACCTTGCCAGCGCCATATAAACCCTCGGGAATATCACCTTCAAAATTTGCATAATCCAAAGGATGGTCTTCCACTTGAATTGCTAAACGCTTAATATTGAACTCTGCAGACGGCTCCTTGGGAATAGCCGAGCTTTTTAAAATCCCTTCCTTCTGCAAACGAAAATCATAATGCAGATGGCTTGCTTGATGCTTTTGGATAACAAATATTGTTTCTTTCCCCGCTTTGAACCTCTTGCTCGGCTCTGGCTCAGGTGTTTTACTAAAATTGCGTTTTTTAGAATATCCGCTTAGGTTTTGCATCAAAAAACCTTTACTGCTTGGTTGAAATTAAAATCGTCCAGCATAAAAAGAACTTTTGCGTTTTGCCTACCCGCCCTCCGACAGGGAGCAGGCGAGAGCGAACATCAAATTTAGCACATAGCACATAGCGTTTAGCGGATAGTAAAGAATAAAAACATTAAGCTTTATAGTTTCTTATCTTTCTATACGCTATACGCTAACC
>DAOWIN010000123.1 GCA_030640885.1 Candidatus Omnitrophota bacterium | reverse complement strand
TTAAGGGTGAAATAGTCGCAAAAGAGAATAGCATTGTTGTTAACGGCAGGGAAATTAAGATAATGAGCATAAAGAATCCTGCTGAGTTGGGCTGGGATAAATTAGGTGTGGAGGTTGTTATTGAATCTACCGGTGTTTTTCGCAAGAGAGAGCAGGTAGCCGCACATTTGACCGCTGGTGCCAAAAAGGTTATTTTGACTGTGCCAGCAAAAGGGGAAATTGATAATACCATAGTTTTAGGGGTGAACGATAAAGATTTGCGAGAAAGCGACCAAATTGTTTCCAATGCCTCTTGCACGACCAATTGTCTTGCTCCAATGGTAAAGGTTCTTTATGACAATTTTGGTATCGCAAAGGGTTTGATGACTACTGTGCATGCCTATACCAACGACCAAAATGTTTTAGATTTACCCCATTCCGACCTGCGGCGAGCAAGGGCAGCCGCCATAAATATTATTCCCACTACTACTGGAGCGGCAAAGGCAGTCTGCAAGGTTATTCCTCAATTAGAAGGAAAAATTAATGGAATGGCAATGCGTGTTCCGGTGAAGGATGGTTCAATAGTGGATTTTGTCGCTGAATTGGCGAAGGAAGCAACAATAGAAGAGATAAATTCGGCAATGAAAACAGCGGCAGAAGGCGAGCTAAAGGGGATTATGGAATATAGCGAGGAGCCGCTTGTTTCCTCCGATGTTATTAGTAACCCGCATTCGGTTGTTTTTGATGCCCTTTCCACAATGGTAATCGCCGGCAATATGATTAAGGTAATCGGCTGGTATGATAATGAGTGGGGTTATTCTAACCGAGTGGTGGATTTGATAGGGCGATTGGTGGAGTAGGTTTTGTATGATAGCAAAACTTCTATATATGTTCAATTCAATCCAGCGGATTGTTTCTGCCGTTTTTGCAGTTTCAGAAACCGCTGATTTTGGAGATTATACAAAAAACTGATTTGCAAAGGTTCTGTTTGTAATATGAAAAACATTTCTATAATCGGCAGTGGTTATGTAGGTTTGGTCACAGGCACTTGTTTAGCTGAGATTGGGCATAGAGTAGTTTGCGTAGATAATGACCGAGAAAAGATAAAAAAATTGCAGAATAACATTTTGCCTATTTACGAACCGGGTTTGCAGAAATTAATCGTTAAAAATAAAAAAAAGGGGAGATTGTCATTTAGCGTTAGTGTTAAGAAAGCAGTTAAGGAATCAGAGGTTATTTTTATTGCTGTGCATACCCCGCCTAAGGAAAATGGTGAAGCCGAGCTTTATTATGTAGAATCCGTAGCTCGTCAGGTAGCTCAAATAATGGATAGATATAAAGTCATTGTTAGTAAAAGCACAATGCCGGTAGAAACAGGCAGGAAAATAAAGGAAACTATTGAGCTTTATCGTTCTAAGGGTGTTGAATTTGATGTAGTTTCCAATCCCGAGTTTCTTAAGGAGGGTACAGCGGTAGAAGATTTTTTGCATCCGCAGCGAATAGTTCTTGGCGTGGAAAACCAGCGGGCGGAAAAAATTATGTGCGAGGTATATAAGCCCATAAAGGCGCCTCTTGTTATTACCAATGTTGAAACGGCGGAGATTATTAAACATAGCTGTAATGCCTTTTTAGCAGCTAAAATTTCTTTTATCAATGCCATTGCCAATATTTGCGAAAGGGTAGGTGCTGATGTCGAAGAGGTTGCCCGAGCAATGGGGCTGGACAAAAGAATGGGGAAATCTTTTTTAGAAGCCGGAATTGGTTATGGCGGAAGTTGTTTTCCTAAGGACATAGACGCATTTGTGCACATCGCCAGCCAAAACGGCTACAATTTTGAATTGCTAAAATCAGTCCAGAAAATTAACCAAAACCAAAGGGAAATCTTTATCAAAAAAATCAAAAAAGCCCTCTGGAATTTGAAGGGTAAAAAGCTGGGAATATTGGGATTAGCCTTTAAGCCCAATACCGATGATATGCGCAACGCTCCCTCTATTGACATTATAAATGTGCTCATAAAGGAAGGGGCATTGATTAAAGCCTATGATCCGGCAGCGATGAAAAAAGCGAAGGAAATTTTCAAAGATAAAATTGCTTATTGTTCCAGTCCTTATGAGGTGGCAAAAGGAAGCGAGGTTTTAATAATTCTCACCGAGTGGGAGGAGTTCAAGAAATTAGATTTGCAAAGGATAAAGAAGCTGTTAAAAGTCAAGATGGTTGTTGATGGCAGAAATATATTTGAACCAAAGAAGATGCGAGATTTAGGGTTCAGATATATTTGTATAGGTCGCTGAAAAATACTTCAGCGACCTTGATTTTTTAGATTGGAAACAAAAATGAGAATTTTAATTACCGGTGGTGCAGGTTTCATTGGTTCGCATCTGTGTCAAAGATTGCTTGAACAAGGAAAAGAGGTAATCTGTGTAGATAATCTGATTAGCGGAAATAGAGATAATATTGCCCACCTAATTAAAAATCCCCAGTTTGAATTTATCCAATCTGATATTAGCAAGCTCATAGAAATCAAAGGCTCTCTTGATGCTATTCTCCATTTTGCTTCTTTGGCTAGCCCCATTGATTATCAAAAATATCCTATCCAGACATTAAAAGTAGGTTCTTTGGGAACGCTTAATGCTTTAGGTTTGGCTAAGGCAAAGGGAGCAAAGTTTATGTTAGCTTCAACTAGCGAAGTTTATGGGGACCCTCTTGTCCATCCCCAAAAAGAAGATTATTGGGGAAATGTAAATGCCGTAGGTCCGAGGGGGATGTATGATGAATCCAAGCGTTTTGCTGAGGCGCTCGTTATGGCTTATCATAGGTATCATAAAATAGATACCCGTATTGTTAGGATATTCAACACCTTTGGCGAGAGGATGCGCGAGAATGATGGGCGAGCAATTCCCGCATTTATCAACCAAACTCTAAACAATAAAGAAATAACCGTTTTTGGCGATGGCAGCCAGACAAGGAGTTTCTGCTATATCAGTGATATGGTGAAAGGGATTTGCAAACTTTTAGCGAGCGATTTGCATAATCCAGTCAATATCGGCAACCCGCGCGAGATGAGCATTTTAGATTTAGCCAAATTAATTTTGAAACTTACCAATAGCAATAGCAAACTTGTTTTTAAAGCCTTGCCTGTTGATGACCCCAAGGTTAGACAGCCTGATATTACCCTTGCTCGCCAAAAATTGAATTGGTCGCCAAAGGTTCTTTTAGAGGAAGGGCTGAAAAAAACGATAGAGTTTTTTAAAGTATCGGATTAAAAATTCGATACTTGATTATTCATCCTGTTAAATAATTTCACCAAAGGTGAAATTCTGTCTTTGGCGGATTTAACGGGGCAAGCAGATTAAAAACAGATTACAGCAATTATAGAGGCAATGTCAAATAGAAAGAATATTTTTTCCCTCGCCCAAAATAATCAACTCACCTTTAAACCTTCCTCCTCGGAAAAATCACAAGCCATAAACGGCAAATTTAAAATCCGCGATAATAACCTTGTTTATTTGGTAAATGAGTCCAGTAGCTGGCGCAAACAGCACAAAGTAGCTAACAGACTTGAATTTCAAGGGAAGTGGGCATTGGATGCTGACTATAATCTGTTTTTAAGATTGCAGAAGCAAAGCGGGATAGAAAAAGATAGATTAGCCTTGAAAGGAAAAATTATCACCTGCGCTGAGGACAGATTGATTTTTCAGATAAAGAGCAAACAGCCCAGCGGTAAGCAAGGATTTTCTTCACTGAAACTAAAGGGAATTTGGCGCGCGGATAGATTTAACAGGCTTGTGTTTGAGGTAAAGAAAAGGGATAAACCCGATATTTTGACATTCAAGGAATGCTGGGAGATAAACCGGCAGCAAAAGCTTATTTATGTTCACGAAAGAACCAATCTTAAAACAAGAACTAAAAGTGTTAATACATTGGTTTTCAATGGTTTTTGGCAGGTAAGCGAAAAAAATAGACTGAGATACATTTTATCAGAACGCAAAGGTTCATTATTTGATTTTCGCGTTCAGGCAGAATCTTCCAATCTTTATCCGCAAAAGGGAATAATAAAATATCGTATGGGCGTAGGTTTTAAAAAGGGAAGAAAGGAAAAAGTTGTTTCTTTATATGGAACTTGGAAATTCAGCCGTAGAGGAAGTTTGTTTTTTGAGATGGATTATGGACAAAATCAGATAAGAAAGATGCAATTTGCCGCTAATGTAAATTTGAGTAAGAAGGATAGAATAATCTTTGGACTTCGGGATAAGCATAATAAGTCTTTAGGAATGACATTAACCTTTAAGCGTGCGTTATTGCCCAAGAAAGATCTGGAATATTTTGTGCGATTAAAAAAGCAGGGAGAATCTGCGGACATAGGAATTGGCGGCAGTATTCGCTTCTAATATGAAAGGAATAATCCTCGCCGGCGGAAGGGCAACGCGGTTGTATCCAATTACAAAAGTTATCTGCAAACAAGCAATTGAAATTAGCGGGAATTCCCCGTTTGCAAAAGGCGGGGTATATAAAAAAAATCTTGACATTATTTTTTAATCCCGTTAAAATATGTTCAATGAATGAACATCTATTAAAAGAAGAAATTTTTAATACCCTGCGGGTTTTATCCTCAAATAATAACCTCACCCAAAGAGACCTCTCCGCCTATATGGGTTTTTCGTTAGGAAAAACTAATTACTTATTAAAATCACTCGCTCAAAAGGGATTTCTAAAGATAAAAGGCTTCACCTCTGAAGGCGACAAACTTAGAAAAGTAAACTATCTTCTTACCAAAAAAGGGGCAAAAGAAAAATTAAAATTAACCTATTATTTTTTGAAAAAGAAAGAAGCCGAATATTTAGGGTTAAAAAAGGAGTTTAAAGACATTCCCAGAAATGTTATTAAAGAATTAATAAACCCTTGATATCCGGATTAAAGGAATATTATTTAAGGGAAAATATTGAAAAGGGGAGAACTTTGGATATAAGAGAACTTTTTAAAAATAAAAAAATATTAGTCACTGGCGGTTGCGGATTTATTGGTTCGCATATCGTAGATAGATTGATAGAATTAGATTCAAAAATAATAGTTTTGGACAATCTCTGCACAGGCAATCTAAACAATATAAAACATTGTATAGACAAAATAGAATTTGTTAAAGGAGATATAAGAGATCAGTCGCTTCTTGATAAAATCTTAAACGATGTTGAGCTAATCTCGCATCAGGCGGCTTTAACGAGTGTTCCCGAATCAGTGGATATGCCTTTAGACTATCATGATGTGAATGCAACCGGCACGCTGAATTTATATTTGAAAGCAAAAGAAAATGGGGTAAAACGCATTGTCTGTGCATCAAGCAGTTCTGTATATGGAGAAAGGCTTAATTTTCCTGAAAGGGAAGCTGATTCTCCTCAACCTTTATCCCCTTATGCGGCAACAAAACTTTTTGATGAGTATTGCGGCTATATCTTTACTAAATTATACAAGTTACAGGTCATTTCTTTGCGCTATTTTAATGTTTTTGGCCCGCGTCAGTCCCTACATAATCAATATGCAGTAGTTATCCCCAAATTTATTACCTGCTTGTTAAAGAATGAAAGCCCTCCTATTTATGGCGATGGAAAGCAAGAAAGAGATTTTACCTATATTGGAAATGTGGTAGAAGCGAACATTTTGGCTTTAGTAAAGGAGGATATAGGAGGAGAGGTTTTTAATATTGCTAGCGGTGCGCCCCGCTCGGTTAATAATTTTTTAGAAACATTAAAAAAGATAACTGCTAAAAATATATCACCTGCTTATTTTGTCTCTCGGTCGGGAGATGTGCGAAAAACTCAGGGTGATATAGAAAAAGCAAACAAACTATTGGGTTGGCAACCTAAGATTTCTTTTAAAGAAGGCTTAGAAAAAACAGTGGAATGGTTTAAGTTATGATAGATAAGGAATTATTAGAAATTTTAGCTTGTCCTGCCTGCGGAGCAAATGTGAAGTTGAAAGAAGAAAAAATAATTTGTACAGGATGTGGACGACAGTATCCAACGCAAAATAGTATTCCGGTTATGCTTATTGAGAAGGCAAAGGTTCTTAAGAGAGAAGATTTCAATTAAAAGCAGGAAAAATATTATGGATTTTAAGGTAGTTTTGCAGAACTTGCCCATTTTAGCTAAAATTAGGAGTTTTCCCTGCCCGTTGGTGACCCTAAAATTAGGCCGTCCGGTATCAATTTTACCGGCGAGAGGCTAAACTGGCAATCAAAGAAAAAAGAAATGAAACCACTGTATGCTTTGTTTACCTCTATAGTTTTGGCAGTAATCGGACAAATTATAATGAAGTCAGCAATGCTGAAGATAGGCGGAATAGATTTACATTGGAATAATATTGGGTCAACCCTATGGAAGATCTTCAGTCATTCCAGTGTTTTTTTAGGGCTATTATTCTTTGGGGCAAGTGTTTTTTTATGGTTAGTAGCTTTAAGTAAAATAAAGCTTTCTGTTGCTTATCCAATGGTAGCTATAACCTATGTAATCATTCCCGTTTTATCTTATTTTCTATTTAAAGAATCTTTAAATCCTGTAAAAGTAATTGCTTTAAGTATTATAATATTTGGGGTCATACTGCTATCAAAATTTCCCTAAGGAAGTAATAGGATAAGCAGCTTAGGGAATAATTAAAGAATGAGATTATTAAACGAGAGGTGTAAAAACAGATTATGAAAGGAATAATTCTTGCCGGTGGAAGAGCAACACGGCTATATCCAATTACAAAAGTTATCTGCAAACAGATGCTTCCTGTATATGATAAACCGATGATTTATTATCCCTTGTCCACCTTAATGTTGGCTGGTATAAAAGACATTCTTATTATTTCTACTCCTAATGATGTTTTAAAATTTAAAGATTTATTGGGAAGCGGAGAAGATATAGGTGTCCATTTTTCTTATGCTGCGCAACAAAGACCAGCCGGCATAGCCGAATCCTTTATAATCGGCGAGGATTTCATTGGAAACGATAAAGTAGCTTTAATTTTGGGAGACAATATTTTTTTCGGGCATAATTTTGTTGATTTCTTAAAGGAAGCAGTTGCTCTTGAAGAGGGTGCCTTAGTTTTGGGCTATTATGTTCGAGACCCCGAGCGATATGGAGTTATTGAGTTTGATAAAACAAGGCGAGTATTGTCAATAGAGGAAAAGCCGGAAAAGCCGGCATCAAATTATGCTGTGTGCGGGCTTTATTTTTATGATAATGAAGTAATTAAGATTGCTAAGGGCATAAAACCTTCTCAAAGAGGAGAATTGGAGATTACCAGCGTTAACAATGAGTATCTCAAGAAAGGGAAATTAAGGGCGAAACTGCTGGGGCGGGGGTATGCTTGGTTAGATACAGGCACTTATGATTCATTGATAGATGCCGCCCTTTTTATAAAAACTATGGAGGAAAGACAGGGGTTAAAGGTTGGCTGTATTGAGGAAATTGCTTATCGGATGGGCTATATTGATAAAACGCAATTAGAAAGATTGGCAGAAAGAATAAATACTAATTATGGCGGGTACTTAATGAATATTCTCAGAGAAGAAGGGTAATATGGAGACTGTTGATATAACGATTATTGGCGCGGGGGTTATAGGGCTTTCTATAGCTTCAGAGATAACAAAAACAGATAGAACAGTATTAGTGCTTGAAAAAAATAATTCTTGGGGGCAAGAAGCAAGCAGCCGCAACAGCGAAGTAATACACGCCGGAATCTATTACCAAGCTGGTTCATTAAAAGCCATTTCTTGCGTAGAAGGGCGGGAGATGCTTTATGAATTGTGCAAGCAAAATGCTATTCCTGCCCAAAAAACAGGCAAAATTATCGTTGCCGTTGAACACTCTGAAATTGATATTTTAAAGGAGCTTTATGAAAAAGCAAAACAAAACGGCGTAGAGGTAATTTTTTTAGATAAACAGGATGTGTACAAAAAAGAGCCTGCTGTTTCTTGTTTAGCCGCTCTTTACTCACCCGAGACAGGAATTGTTGATTCGCACTCTCTAATGAAATTTTTTTTAGATAAAGC
>DAOWIN010000071.1 GCA_030640885.1 Candidatus Omnitrophota bacterium | reverse complement strand
TTTAGGGAAAATCTGATAGAATAATTAGACTATGAAAATTGGTTTTGGTTACGATATTCATCCTCTCAAAGAGGAAAGAAAATTGATTTTAGGCGGCGTTCAAATCCCTTTTGAAAAAGGATTAGACGGACATTCGGATGCTGATGTTTTAACACATTCTATTTGTGATGCCTTATTGGGTGCGGCAGGTTTGGGAGATATCGGCGAGCATTTTCCCGATAAAGATGAAAGATATAAGGATATTAGCAGTCTAAAGCTTTTGGCTAATGTTAAGGAACTTTTGCAAAAAAAGGGGCTAAACATTGAAAATATTGATGCCACTATAGTTATTGAACAGCCAAAACTCTCTTCGTTTAAACAAAAGATGAGGGCAAACATTGCCCAAACATTGGGTTTGTCCTATTCGCAAATAAATATTAAGGCTACTACCAATGAAGGTTTGGGAGCGGTTGGCAAGAAGGAAGGAATTGCTGCCTACGCAGTAGCATTAGTTAAATAAGGTGGAAGCATGATTTTAGCCATTATTATATCCTATTTACTTATATCTGGTTTTGTTTTTGCCGTTCTTGTCTTGATTATCAGCGGTTTTCTTTTTAAAGGAGAGATAAAAGCCACCTTTGAGCGTGATCCAGCGGCGCGCAATTATTTAGAGATTCTGCTTACTTATTCGGGTTTACATGCTATCATTTTGCACAATCTTGCTCATTATCTCTACAAAAAGAGGGGCTTTTTTCTGGCGCGAGCTATCTCTCAGATAAGTCGTCATCTCAGCGGTATTGAAATTCACCCAGCGGCTCAGATTGGTAAGAGATTTTTTATTGACCACGGAATGGGGGTGGTAATCGGGGAAACAACGGTTATTGGCAATGATGTAACTCTGTATCAAGGAGTAACATTGGGAGGAACGGGAAAAGAAAAAGGAAAGCGGCATCCTACCATTGGCAACAATGTAGTAATCTCTGCTGGAGCAAAGGTTTTAGGGAATATTACTATTGGCGATAATGTGAATATTGGAGCAAACGCTGTGGTAATAAGAACCGTGCCTTCTAATTGCACGGTAGTCGGGGTTCCTGGAAGGGTGGCAAAGGAAAAAGGGAAGCGAATCCCCGGCATTAATTTGGACCACACCAATCTTCCCGACCCTCTAACTGAAAGACTGAATAAATTACAACAAGAGATTGACACCGTGGAAAAGCATTTGGAGGAATGGAGAAAGAAATAAAATGTCTAATGTCTAATTGCTCTAACTCATTGGGACACCCAGTTTCCCAGTTTCCCAGTTTCCCAGTTTCCCAGCTGGGCGTCTGGGTGGCTACCATTTAGGTCAATTAGACATTAGGTCAATTAGACATTAGAAGATGCTTCATCTTTACAACACCCTTACCCGTAAAAAAGAAAAATTCGTTTCCTTGCAAAAGGGGATTGTAAAGATATACAGTTGTGGTCCTACGGTCTATGATTATGCCCATATTGGCAATTTTCGGGCTTATGTGTTTGAAGACCTTTTACGCCGCTATCTAAAATATAAAGGCTATCAGGTTTTTCAAGTGATGAATATTACTGATGTTGATGACAAAACAATCGCGGGGGCAAAAAAGGAGAAGATAGAATTAAATAGTTTTACACAAAGGTATATTAAAGCATTTTTTAAAGATTTAGAAAAACTGAATATTGAACAGGCAGAGGTTTATCCGCAAGCAACAAAACATATTCCCGAAATGGTGAACCTGATAAAAATTCTTCTAAAAGAGGGTTTTGCTTACGAAAAGGACGGCTCAATTTATTTTAAGATCTCCCGATTTAAAGATTACGGGAAACTTTCCCAAATGCCAATATCTAACACAGAGCGGCGGGAACAAGCTGATGAATATGACAAAGAAAACCCCTCTGATTTTGCCCTTTGGAAAAAGGCAAAAGCAGATGAACCATTTTGGCAAACCGATATAGGAAAAGGGAGACCGGGTTGGCATATTGAATGTTCGGCAATGTCAATGAAATATCTTGGAGAGAGTTTTGATATTCATACTGGCGGTGAGGATAACATTTTTCCCCATCACGAAAATGAAATTGCCCAAAGCGAAGCGGCTACAGGCAAAAAATTCGTTCGCTATTGGCTGCACTGTAAATTTTTGTTGGTAAATAATGAAAAGATGGCTAAATCAAAAGGGAACTTTTTTACTCTGCGCGATTTGTTAGTAAAAGGATATAATCCATCAGCAATAAGATTTCTGCTTTTATCCACTCATTACCGCAGCGCTCTAAATTTCACTGAACAGGGGATAAAGCAGGCAGAGCAAGCCCTAAAAAGATTACAGGATTTCTATCTAAATATTAATAATTACAAAAAGAAAGGCAGCATATCTTTTACAAGGAGAATAGAAGAGACAAAAATTGGTTTTGAAAAAGCAATGGATGACGACTTGAATATTTCACAAGCCCTCGCAGGTTTATTTAATTTAGTCAAAGACGCTAACATAGCAATTAGCAAAGAAGAAATTTGCGGCGGCGACCTCAAGGAAATAAAAAATTTGATTGAAAAAATCAATACTGTATTAGGAATTTTGGAATTTGCTCAATTAGAAGAAATTGATAAAAATATAAAGGAATTGATTGAGCAAAGAGGATTAGCAAGAGAAAGAAAAGATTTTAAATTAGCTGATGAAATAAGAAAAGGGTTGAAGCAAAAAGGGATTATTCTGGAAGATACAAAAGATGGGGGGCGCTGGAAGAAAATTTCTTGACATTTCATAAAAGATTGTTTATAATATAAACGATGCGGGGTAGAGCAGCCTGGTAGCTCGTTAGGCCCATAACCTAAAGGTCAGAGGTTCAAATCCTCTCCCCGCTACCAATTTTTTATTTTCCCGCCCGATTTAAAACTTTTGTTTCCTTTCTTTTATCTTTCCAATCTTAAAACTCTATTAACTCCATAAACTCTATAAACTCCATAAGGGTTCATTGGGTTTGTTGAGTTCTTTGGGTTTATTGGGTTTAACTCCATAAACTCTATAAACTCCATAAACCCAATTAACTCTTGTATCTTATTATGACCCACGCAAATTTTGCCCACCTTCATATTCATACCCAATACAGTCTTCTTGACGGCGCCTGCAAACTTACTGATTTAATCAAAAAAAGCATAGAACTAAAATTTCCAGCCATTGCAATTACTGACCACGGAAATATGTTTGGCGTAATTGAATTTTATCAGCAAGCAATGAAGCAGGGGATAAAACCAATAATTGGTTATGAAGCTTATCTTGCTCCGCAAACCAGATTTAGCAGAGATACTAATGAAGAAAAAGGGAAACGAAGACATCTTACTTTGTTAGCCAAAGATAGGGAGGGATACGCAAATCTGATCAAACTTGCCACGGCGGCTTATTTAGAGGGTTTTTATTACAAGCCCAGGATAGATAAAGAAATTTTAAGCCGACATTCTAAAGGTTTAATTGCTTTGAGCGGTTGTTTGAATGGAGAAATCCCGCGATGTATTCTCAACAATCAACTTGATGAGGCAAAAAAAGCGGCCGCTGATTTTCAAGATATGTTTGGAAAGGGGAATTTCTATTTAGAAATTCAAGACCAATTTATCCCCGAACAAAAAAAGGTGAACAAAGAATTAATTAAGCTCGGAAAAGAGATGGATATAGAATTAGTAGCTACAAACGATGTGCATTATCTAAACAAGTCTGATAGTTATAGTCAAGAAATTCTTCTCTGTATTCAAACCCAAACTACTATGGACGATGCTAAAAGGATGAAATTCTCCACTAATGAATTTTACCTAAAAAGCGAGAATGAGATGCGAGAATTATTTTCCGAAGTTCCTCATGCCTTAACTAACACTTTGAAAATCGTTGAGAAATGCAATCTTGAGCTTGACTTTAGTAAAAGACATATGCCCACCTTTATTCCGCCTGAGTCCAAAACCGACAAGCAATATCTTGATGAGATCTGCCAGCAAAAATTAAAGGAAAAGTTTGGCAGAGTAAATGAGGAAATTGCCGAAAGAATGGACAGGGAACTGAAAACAATTAAAGAATGCGGTTATGCCTCTTATCTTCTCATCGTGCAGGATTTTATTAATTTTGCCAGAGAAAATAACATTGCCGTCGGCCCAGGCAGAGGTTCTGCGGCAGGAAGTTTAGTCACTTATATTTTAGGAATAACCGATATTAATCCCTTAAAATACAATCTTTTATTTGAAAGATTTTTGAATTACGAACGGGTGACAATGCCTGATATTGATATTGATTTTTGTTATGAGCGCCGCGACGAGGTAATTAATTATGTCAATCAAAAATATGGCAAAGATAATGTTTCGCAAATAATTACCTTTGGTACAATGGCAGCGCACGGGGTAATTAGGGATGTAGGAAGGGTAATGGGAATGCCTTACGCAGAGGTGGACAAGATTGCTAAGTTGGTTCCCTTAACGCTTAATATCACTATTCAAGAGGCGCTTTATCAGGAACCGCGCCTAAAAGAGCTTTATGAGCAAGATGAACAAATAAAGCAATTGCTGGATACCTCTAAAACTTTGGAGGGGTTGACCCGCCATGCTTCTACGCATGCTGCTGGCGTTGTTATTTCCAAAGATCCTTTGAGTGAGCTTGTTCCTCTATTTAAAAGTAGTGATGGAAAGGTAGCTACGCAGTATTCAATGTCTTCTTTAGAAAAGGTTGGTTTGTTAAAAATGGATTTTTTGGGTTTGCGAACTCTGACTGTAATTAGCAGAGCGATAGAGAATATAAAAAATTCTTTGGGCAAAGAAATCAATGCCAACGGTATTCCGTTTAATGACAAAAAAACCCATCGCCTGCTTTGCGAAGGAAAAACTGCCGGTGTGTTTCAGTTGGAGAGTGGGGGGATGCGCGATTTGCTTAAAAAGATTGAACCGCAAAATTTTGAGGATATTATAGCGATTCTTGCCTTGTATCGTCCGGGTCCGTTAGGAAGCGGCATGGTCGACGATTTCATCAAAAGAAAACATAATTCTAAATTAATCGAATATGACCACCCCCAATTAGAATCTATTTTAAAAGACAGCTACGGAATTATTCTTTATCAGGAACAGATAATGCAGATTGTGCATAGGCTTGCCGGATTTAGTTTAACCCATGCAGACTTATTGCGGCGGGCGATAAGTAAAAAGATTCCCGAAGTTATTGAAGAACAGAAGGATGCTTTTATTCAAGGATGCACAAGCAAAGGAATAAAAAAGGCAGTAGCTAAAAAGGTGTTCAATTTTATTGAGTATTTCTCGGGTTATGGTTTCAATAAAAGCCATTCAACAGCTTACGCCTTTATTTCTTACCAAACAGCCTATCTAAAAGCAAATTATCCCCTTGAATTTATGTCTGCTTTATTAACTAGTGAAGAAGAGAATACTGATAAGGTTGCTGTTTATGTAAAAGAATGTAAAAGAATGGGGATAAAAATTTTAGTCCCCGATATTCAACAATCCTTTACTGAGTTCACTGCCGAAAAGGATAGTATAAGATTTGGTTTGTTAGCAATAAAAAATGTAGGCAGGGGGGCGATTGAATCTATAATTAAGGCGAGAGAGAAAGAAAAATTTAGCTGTTTGGAAGATTTTTGCTCAAGGGTAGATTTGAGATTGGTAAATAAAAAGGTGATGGAAAGTTTAATAAAATGTGGAGCGAGCGATTGCTTTAATCTACCACGGGCTCAATTGATGGTCGATTTGGGTGGTAGTTTGCAAAGGGCAAACCGTCTGCAAAAAGATAAAACAGTTGGACAGTTATCTTTTTTTAGCAATCTCTCCCAGCAAAAATCTCAACAAGAAGAAAAAGTAAAGCCAATAAAAGAGTGGCCGCATAATCAGTTATTGGCTTTTGAAAAAGAGCTTCTGGGGTTTTATTTTAGCGGCCATCCTTTAACCCAGTACGAAGAGGTTTTGAAAAAATATTCCATTTCCGTTGCTCAATTAAATAGATATAATGAAAGTGAAAATGTTTTGATGGGAGGGATTATTACCAAAATTAAACCGATTGTTACCAAGCGAGGCGACAGAATGGCTTTTTTGAATTTAGAGACCTCTGACGGAATGGTAGAAATCATTATTTTCCCCAAGGTATTTAATAAAGTAAATAATTATGTTAAAATAGATGCTCCGGTTTTTGTTGATGGAAAAGTTAATCTAAAAGATAGCGAACATAAAATTATTGCTGAGAATATAATATCTATCCATCAGGTTTATCAAAAATATACAGATTCTATTTCTTTGAGATTAGAGATTGATGCGGACAAAACTCTTCTTGAACGAACAAAAAGCATACTTTTTGTTCATCGGGGAGAAACGCCGGTTTATTTGATACTTTCTTCTCCGCAAAGAAAATGGACAATACGCTCTTCTTTAACTGTTCAGCCTAAACGCGAATTGTTTTTGGAATTGGAGCAGCTTTTGGGCGAAAGAAAAGTGGATGTAGAAATAAGATCGGATAGAGATTTTAGAAAATGAGAGGTTAAAATATGAAAAAAGAATTAAAAGTAGTTGATAATCAGATTTTCCAAGCAATTCAAAATGAAACAAAAAGACAAGAGGAAAGCATTGAGTTAATTGCCTCGGAGAATTTTGTAAGTTCGGCAGTTTTAGAGGCGCAGGGTTCGGTTTTGACTAATAAATACGCTGAGGGTTATCCGGGAAAGCGTTGGTATGGAGGATGCCAATTTGTAGATGTTGCCGAATCGCTAGCGATTGAGCGGGCAAAACAATTATTTGGAGCAGAACATATTAATGTTCAGCCGCATTCCGGGGCGCAGGCAAATATGGCGGTTTATCTTGCAATGCTTAATCCTGAGGATAAGGTTTTAGCAATGAACCTATCTCACGGCGGACACCTAACCCATGGCCATCCTCTAAATTATTCGGGAAAGTATTTTCAGATTATTCCTTATGGTGTTAGCAAAAAAGATGAAAGGATTGATTATAATGAATTAGAAGATCTGGCAAAAAAGAATAAGCCAAAGATGATTTTAGTCGGTGCCTCAGCTTATCCGCGGATAATTGACTTTAAAAGAGTAAGGGAAATTGCCGACAAGGTGGGAGCATTTATAATGGCAGATGTAGCCCACATTGCCGGTTTAATAGCCGCAAAACTGCATCCTGACCCTGTTCCCTATGCCGAATTTGTTACTACCACTACTCATAAAACATTGAGAGGTCCGCGAGGAGGAATGATCTTGTGCCGAGCAGAGTTTGCCAAAAAGATTGATATGGCAGTTTTTCCCGGCATTCAAGGCGGTCCTTTGATGCACATTATTGCCGCTAAGGCAGTAGCTTTTAAAGAAGCGTTAACCGATGAATTTAAAGACTATCAAAAACAGATTGTTCAAAATGCGGCTGTTTTAGCCAAAGAATTAAGCAGATTAAATTATCGCATTGTTTCTGGAGGGACGGATAACCATTTACTTTTAGTGGATGTTTTTACCAGCCGAAACATAAGCGGTAAAGTGGCAGAAACGGCTTTGGACAAGGCACGAATTACAGTGAACAAAAATCTAATTCCCTTTGATAAACAGAGTGCCTTTGTAGCAAGCGGAATTCGTTTAGGTACGCCAGCTATAACTACACGCGGAATGAAAGAAGATGAGATGAAAAAAATTGCCTGTTTAATTGACAAAGTGCTTAGTAATATTAACGATGAAAAGGTGATTAAACAGGTAGCTGACGATGTGGGGAAATTGGTGGAGAAATTTCCTTTACCCCGTTAGAGAAATTTCTAATGGGGCTTGTATTAGTAAGAAAATATGGTAGAATAAGCTACAAGTCACAAGCAACAAGTTACAAGCAAGATTAATCTTTTTCTTGCCTGTAGCCTGAAACCTGCGGCTTATTGGCTTGCAACCTAAAATTATGCGACCATCCTGGGACAATTATTTTATAGAGATAGTTAAAGCGGTAGCAAAAAGAAGCACCTGCGATAGGGGGAAGGTAGGCTGTGTGCTAGTGAAGGATAAACGTATTCTTAGCACAGGATATGCAGGGGCGCCAGTAGGCTTGCCGCATTGCGATGAAGTTGGCCACGAAATGGCAGTGGTCAAAAATGACAATGGAACGGAAAGCCAGCACTGCATAAGGACCTGCCACGCAGAGGTTAATGCTATTGCAATGGCAGCTAGAATGGGGGTACCAGTTTTGGGAGCAATTGCCTATGTTACAATGACACCCTGCTATGCCTGCGCAAAGATGTTGGTAAATGCCGGCTTGGTGCGAGTAGTTGCCGAACAGGATTATCATGCTTCGGCGCGAACAAAGAAATTATTTCAACAAGCAGGAATAAAATTAGAGATTCTTGACAAAAGTATAAAAAAATATGATGGGCAGAAAACAAATGCATAACTAAACTTTGACATTTTCCAAAAGGACATAACCATAAAGGGATTTTTGCAAAGTTCTATAGGAGAAAAAATGAGCACAGTAAAAGAAGTAATGACAAAAATTATTCAGGAACAACCCGAGGACAGCAGTTTTGATGAGGTTCTTAGAGAACTCGCTTTTGCTAAAATGGTTAATAAAGGTCTCTCAAATTCTGATGCAGGGCGTGTTATTTCTAACAAAGAAATGAAAAAACGAACAGAAATATGGCAGAAATAAATTGGACTGAAGAAGCAGAATGGTGGTTAAAAGAGATTTTTGTTTAAAAAGGAGGTAATTATTATGATGAAAGTGAGCAGAAAAAAATTTGGGATACTGATACTCTTAGGAGTATTATCAACAGGAATCGTATTAATGAGTGGCTGTAGCAAAGGTCCTGAAGAACTATCCATGCAAGAACATGGATTAGCCTTAATAAATACATACTCAAAATATGGACTTTCTTTTAAATACCCATCTGGTATGAAGATTTCTGAAATTGGTATGTTAGAAAAAACACTTACAGAAAATTCTGGACAAATTGTAGGTAAAATAAGTAAAAAAAATGTATTTCATATACTGATTATTGCTTGGCAAAAGACGGAGGTTTCTAACATAGATGATGCAATGGCAGGAGCTCTTGGTTCTATGGAAAGGCAAGGAGTAAAAGTTAATATAAAAGAAAAGGGGGAGTTAATTCATAAAGGTTATAAGGTAACATATCAAATTTATGAAGCTTATGGGAAAGCAAAAGAGGGGCCCGACCATATATATGGTATTTTTGGCATTTGGTATTGCGACCAAACAAAAAAAAGATATGTTGTAAATATAATGTACGATAAAAAGGATGTTCTTCCATTATTTCAGAAATATTTAGATTCATTTGCATGTCATTAATAATATGCTTTCGGCACTTTGCAAACACGCAGAACGTTATCTGCAATATGAAAAGTTTTATTTGATGCGAAATCAGCGATTCGTTTTTGAATAATAAAAACCCTTTTAAGCGTTATTGCTCCTACTGGAAATCTTACCATAGGTAATTATATTGGGGCATTAAAAAATTGGAAGGATATGCAGGGGCAATATGATGAAAGCGAAAAGTGCAAATAAAGCATATTTGAGTTTTTAAAAACTTGAACAAGGGAAAGTAATTTATGAAAAAGGGA
>DAOWIN010000039.1 GCA_030640885.1 Candidatus Omnitrophota bacterium | reverse complement strand
TGGGCTAAAGCAATAAGAAATCGTGCAAATGGAATAAATGCCTTGGAAAAAAAGGCAAGAAGAGTTAATACCCAAAAAGGGGCAAACATTTACGTAGAAAAGATGGCTATGCATTTGGACTCAGCGGCTTTTATTGCCGGTACACTTTCCGGCGTTCAGCACATTTCTCAACCCCTTTTGCAAGGAATTGGTTTCAGCAATAGCCAAGCTGAATATCTATCCCACGAAGCCGCCTTTGCCTCTCTGATATTTTTACCTGTTTACTATGCTCCTTTTACAATCCCTGAATTGACAAGAACGACTTCGTTTTGCGAAGCGAGTGAAACAATACATTCAAAAATTTCCGCTAAAAACACAATAAAAAAACAACCCAAGATAAAAAAACTAATCGCCTCGCTCAATAGCAAAAATGAGAATGTTCGGGATTCCTTTGAGGAACTTCTAAATTTGCTTAAACAAAAAGAGCAACAAAGCCCTGCCCAAATAAATAAAGCAGAAATAGAAAATATAATTGCTTCGTTCAAAGATAAAGACGAGGGTTATTATGATGCTAAAAGCGGGGTTGAAAGAGAACCGCATCTGCTTCACACCTTTTTTGGAGCGATGAAAGAAATAGATAAAAGGGGTAATCTTAATCAGCCAGTATTAGAACGACTTGAGGAAATATTTACCGCTGATGCCCGCACAATCATAACAGAGCAATTCAAGGAATTATTTGATAGCTCGCCGAAAAAAAAGACAGAGGATTACTGGGTTGAAGCAATGCTGAAAGAGGGTTATAGCCGGGAAGATATTGTTCGTTCTTTACGCGGTGAACGCTACTCATATGAAGATGACATTAATGATATTGCCCGTGGCAAATACTCTAAACAATGGTCGCAGGCTGATTGGCTAAAGGAAACAATTGTCGTTACAGGCAAATCTGAACAAGCGATTCTTCGTGAAATAGAAACAGCAAAAACAGAACATAAAACCAACCAGCAAAAACCTGCCTATCAGTTAGTGAAAAATCTAACTGAATTTGTCAAGCAGTCGGCAGAGAGATTTCCGATAAAGAAAGTGGTTTCTTTGTTTATTCCTTTAGGTTTAGGGCTTATCTATCTTTGTTCTGTTTTTGCCGCGCCCGTCCTTGCCGCTATAGATACTCCTGTTGAAAATAATCCAAAGGTGCAAGAAAAATCTCTATTGCTCGTCTCACAAGCAGAAAATAAAGGACCTGAACCAACGATAGCAATGGCTAAGAAAAATGCTCCATACAATATGAAAAATCCGGATATAGATACCTATCTTAATTTTGTTGGCGAGCAGGCAAAGGCTCCATGGAAGAGCAACGGCTTGATGGCTGGCAAAAGCTACGACTTTTATTTCCCTTATGTTTCTGCAAAACAAGATTTAGAGTTTTCACATAAAAAGATGATCAACGGGGTTATCCATAATGAAGATATTCAATATAAATTAGCTATTTTTACCCACAACGAAAATGGAGTGGGCATAACTCGCATTATGCGTCCTGACCCATTAGATGAAACCCCGCCTGTTAAACGCTATCCGATTATAGAATTTAAAGAATTGGATGGAGAATTAATCGCCCGTTCTGATTGGGAATATAAATATTTTGACAATCTTAACCCCCATGAATACTCCTCTATTGAGCATCATCTTGGTAATGATAAATTAAAGGTTTTTGATTCTGCCAACAGCGTTGCCTTAGAGCATATGACCAAGAAAATCGTTTTTGATTGGCAGTATTTAGATAAATTAGATTGGGGCTGGGCAAATGTAGATGATAATATGGTTGTTAAAAAGACAGTGAATTATAACACGCAGATAGAAGAAACAACTATTTTTGATGAACCTGGCGATGAAACCGAGCCGCAGTTTGGTTGGGCAAAAGATAGTGATGGAAACCGCCTCTATGAATTTTACTGGGATGGTTTTGATACAGTCGCCAAGCGGGTTAAATACCTATTTTATGACGATGGAAAAACCGCCGAAGAGACTTATTATGAAATAGACAATGATTTTTTTCCTTTATTTCGCATTGGCTGGGACGCCGAAAAACAGGAAATGTCAAGAGACAAATGGATATATACAGAACGAGTTAACGAAGGGAGTAAAATTGGCTATAAAATTATTAACAACCCTAACAATAGCGATATAAAGAAGGTGAGCAATAACCCGCTAATCAAAATTAGCGATTCTGCTACTGGGGTTAGAAATTTAGAGATATATAATGACCCCGAAAATATGGAGCTGCGTTTTGCCGCCATAATGAATGCAGAAAGTCTAACCAGTATTACCAATATAGAGTATGCCCCAAACGGCAGAATGATTGAGCATAGTCAAAATATAGCCGATGGCTCAATTGTAGATAAAATATTTAACAACCCCGTACAAAAACAGCTAATAGAGAGTGAAACTAAATCCGTCCAAGGCGAGATTATAAGCTGGAGCGCGGGGCATCAGCAGGAAAAGGGACAGCGATATAAGGATAAATTAGATTATGAAAAGGAAACAGTCCAGAGAACAATCTTTGATAGCGACGGCAACGCAGTATCTATGGTTATAAAAAGATATACCGGAAATGATTTAAGCGAACTAAAGGAAAAATTAAAGGATGCAGGATATTTTGCGCAATTGCCGGGAGAGGAAATTTTGCTGTCCAATAGTTTTTGCAATAGCGATGGCAATTGGATTAAGCAAACCTTGGATCTTGAACGTAATCTTGTTGTAATCAAAACTACTGCTTCTAACCGAGCATCGGAAAACAGCGTAGCAAAGCCGTTTATTACTGAAAATATTGCTCAATTAAAACAGATGTTAAATAATAATGCCCTTAGCGGGTATGATGGTGATGTTGTTCAGCAAACAACAGCCGTAGTTGATAGTGAGGGACATTGGGTAGAAACAGCAGAGGATTATACCAAAAACTCAAAACAGACAAACATCTATAATAATATTATCAGCAAAAATTTTATCAGCAGCAAAAATGTAAATTTACTGAATGGGGAAACAAATTGGGAAACAAAAGCAATAAATGAACAGGGCGACTGGCTAAGAGATAAACAGGGTAACCCTATCCACTTAACCAAATTTAATGACAATAAGAAACAGGTTGTTCTATTGAATCGCGTAGACGGCGTTGAACAGTCATCAAGGATACTTACATCTGATAATAAAATTATCTGGGATTTAAGCTCTGTTGATCAACAGAGCAATCGCTTGATAGATGAACAAGGCAACTATTATATTCGGGGCGAGTCTCCCCATACTGGCGAGATAAAGAAAATAACCCTTGCTTCTATAGACATCGATAGTCCAAACATAAAAGTAGCAGTTTCGGATAATTCGGGCGAGAAATTTGTTTCGGAAATCAGCGAGGATGGATATAGCAGAATAAATAAGAATGTAAGAAGCAAGCAAACAGAGAGGATAACCCTTGCTTATAAAAACGGGGCTGAAATCAGCGGGATAATATCTGACAAGCAGGGGGATCTGTGGCATTGGCAGATTGCCGTAAATGATAATGGAAAAGATGTAATAAATAAACAAAACCTGCGCTCAAAAGAAAAGGAAAAAATTACCCTTTCTCGTTTCGGCGGTTCGCCGGAAAGAATCGGCTTTGAGGGTTCTAACAAATTATCCACAGTATTCAAACAAGACGGTAATTGGTTGGACAAAGAAATCGGCGCTGAAATGAAACCGTTAGCTAAAACACTATTTAAAAATAACCAAGTTGAAGAATATGAGGAAAAGATTTTTTCCTTTCAAGGTGGTCCAAAAGAAGAAGTAACTCATTATAGATGGAGTGAACAACAAAAAGAGTTTATAGAGATACTCAATGCCAAAGCAAAAGATGAAAATGGCAATTGGTTAATTGATTCTGAGGGCCGTCATTTTGATGAAATAAAATTTGCCAATGGCGAGAAACAGATTATCACTAAATTCTGGCTGGGCAGTTTTCCCGAGACTGTTGCCACATTTGCCCCTGACGGCAAAACGCTCCTTTATAAACAAAACAATTATTTTGATGAAACCGATGCTAATTGGCATTGCGATAGAACCAACTACGCTTTTTCCCAAACCCAAGAAAGCAATGTTTTGCTTTGGTTTGACGGTCCCAAAGGAGACGGCAGCATTATTGAACAGCGCGCCGACGGGGATGTCCGTTTTGATGTTCAGCGAGAATACAGCGATGATTACAATAAAATAAAAGAGACTATTGTGTGTTGTGATAACCAAGATACAAATATTCTAAATTACGAAAGAATTTTAGGAGAGTGGGAAAAAATCGGCATAGCGCGTGCCGATGGCACAGGCGAAAGAAATGTTTTTGATGAAAAAGGAATAAAGCAAAAAAGGTTTACCGCTCACAAGGAATTAGGTCGCATAGAGCAGGAAGTAGAGGAATTTTCTTATGAGGGAGATAAGATTGTAGGAGTGAGATATGAAAGACATTCTCCGAAAGGTGATTTTATCGGCGAGAGGGTTTATGACAATTTGGTTGATAAATGGGAACTAAAATCAAATTATGAAGTCTTGGATTGGGGGAGGGAGCAGGAGCTCAAGGTTTATTCTCAGCCCGATGGCACTATTGTCCATTACCAGCATAAAACAGGATTTAAAATTCCCTTATTGGATATTACTATCGGAGGAGAAGAATCTATCAAAGAATTTGATTGGCAGTATAATCTTATTTCGCATACTGATTTAAAAAAGAAACAAAAAGAGGAATTTGCTTATTTGAAGAACGATAATATCAAAGGCGAGATTTGCAAAGTTAGCGATTTTCAAATCAGTGAAAAAGAGAATTTATTTAAAATAATCGCAGAAAAGAAAAGCGCAGTTTTGGATTGGGATTATGTCCAGCAGAATTTATATAACGAACAACACGAGAAACTCGTTAATTGGGAAAGACTTTCTTGGGGAGAAAAGCTCGCAATTACTATCTTTGCAATAAGCGCGGGGCTTCTTTCCGCGGGGATTTTATTAGGCGGTAAGGCAAAAGGAAAATTAGGATCTCTCTTTCCGGATAAGCCCCAGAGCAGAAGAAAAATAGATACAGCAATGATTATTTTAGGTTTTTTTGCTCCAATGGGTATTCTTGCCTTAAACCCTCTCTGGAATTTAGCTACTGTTTTTGGGATTACCGCGGGTTTTTTCGGACTTACCTTTTTCCGTAATCTGTCCAGCGATATTACCCCGCTTTACGGAAAAAATCCTCTAAAATGGAGAGAATTTAGTTTTAAGAAGGATTTTCATTGGCAGAAATTCAGCCGTTCTTTGATTAGTTGTCATCTTGGCGGTCCGGTTTTAGCCTTTTTACTGCTTTTGTTTACTCCTGCGTCAATCAATTCTTTTATCACTCCTTTTTATGGTCTTTCGGCAGAGGCGTGGTTTGGGGGTTTATTTTTGACTTTGTGGGGGGCTAAAAGCGGATTTAAGGCGGCAATGCGTGGATTGCAGTGGCCCAAGAAGGCGCAGTTAGCCGAGATTCCCAAGACAGCAGTAGAAGAATTGGTGTTTTTGTCGACAGTTTATTATGCCTTTTCTTTGGACCCTTGGCTTTATCTTATATTTATGCGGGTATTTTGTCAGACATTAGGAGGGGGGATAGATGCGGCATTTTCTTTAGTCAGTGCGGTAGAGATTGCCCCTGATTTTAGGATGAAGATGCCCGGCGAAATAAGCATTGAAGGTAGGAATCTTAATCCTAAAAAGATTTATAAAGCGTGGGCTAAGAAGAATAAGATTAAAGAGGTAAAAATTATTCCGGCAACTGTTCTGAAGGAAATAAACGGAGAAGGAACTTGTCCTATGAATAACGGAGGGCACTGCGGAGCTTGTTTCACACCCTCGGAGCGCTGGCACG
Organism: Candidatus Omnitrophota bacterium; assembly: GCA_030640885.1. Lineage (GTDB taxonomy): Bacteria > Omnitrophota > 4484-213 > 4484-213 > 4484-213 > DAOWIN01. The sequence goes on along the minus strand of DAOWIN010000039.1, from coordinate 659 downwards.
CCACAATAGGGGATATCAAGATGGGATTTCTGCACAAAGATAAATATGATAAAAGAGAATGGGAAGAAAAGATAAGAGAAAAGGGATTAAATCCTTCTCAATACAAGTATCTTTCCCCTTGGCATATTCAATACGAATTTCTTTTGCATTTGCTTGCGAAAGCGGGGATAAAAGATACCAATGGATTTTTTGCTGAAATTTTTATGGCTAATGGAGTTCTTGGCTGTGGTGGCAAGAGTAATAATCAAAAAATAGATATTTGGGAGGCGATCGAGAAAAATACTGCTTGATTCTCAAGGGGTTTTTTCCAGTTCTTAATGCACATAAGAAACATAAAAGCGAACATTTCTAAATGTGCTTGACATAAACTCTAACGGGGTTGCCTTTATTAAATCCGCCGATGGCGGAATTTCACTGAAAATTATTTAATAAATTTGACAAGTAAGTTTTTTTTTGCTACACTTTGTGAAAAAAGGAACAAATGAATAAAAAAGAAATCCACACGGAGAAGCAGGGTTTTCCCTCTGAAGCAATTAAAAGGCTGAGTTTGTATTTGAGGAATCTAAAAAAATTGCGGGAGAAAAACATTGAACTCATTTCTTCGGCTGAGATAACCCAATTCTTAAATGTTACACCCTGCCAGTTTAGAAAAGACCTTT
>DAOWIN010000079.1 GCA_030640885.1 Candidatus Omnitrophota bacterium | reverse complement strand
CTGCCTCTCCGCCTAAACAATTGTTAAAGATAAAAGGCGAACATAACTCGGCTTTTATTGATTCTCAAGAAATTTTTCTATCCGGAATAGCAGAATTTCTCAATTTAAAAATTGATATGTGATGAAAAAGAAGGGCTGTGGTTGGTATGATGTTTGCCCAATGAAGAGGTTTTATAAAGCTGGTAAACTAAATAAGAAATGGATTGAGAATTATTGTATGGTAAGCAATCCAGATTGTGTGCGGCGGAAAATGGAAGAAAGAGGAGAATATCATCCTGATAATATGCTTCCCGATGGGAGTATTGATGAGAATTTGCCTACTTCGTAGGCGGGCGAAAAAACAGCGAAATTTGTCTTTAGACAAACCTTTTGCCTTCCACCTTTGCTAAAGGATAGGTCGGCGAACTTCGGCTCTTTCGCCTTAGGCGGGAGAAAGGAAAGGAGAAAAAAAATGGGAAGTATAAGACAAAAAAGCAGAAAGTTTATTTATAAGACAAATGTGTCCTGGATTGAAGAGAGAAAAGGAATATTATGTTCATCGGGAAAACCAACAATTGAGGTATCTACACCGCCAGAGTTCAAAGGGCAAGAAGGGATGTGGACACCAGAAGAGCTGTTTGTTGCCTCAGTGAACACCTGTATTAAACTTACCTTTATCCACTATGCACAAAGAGACAATCTCGAATTTCTGAGTTATGAGAGCGAAGCAGAAGGGATTTTAGAAATCGTAGAAGGCAAATTTATGTTTTCCGAGCTCAAAGTTAGACCAAAGATTAAAGTTAGTTCAAGCGATCAAATTGAGAAAGCAAAAAGAATTATGGATCTTTCCGAAAAAAATTGTCTCATTACTAATTCTATAAAGCCCAAGGTTGAAGTTACGGCTGTAATATCAACTTAAACCTGATTTCATAAAAATTCCTCTTGATATTCAATAGGACATATGGTATAATTTATGGTGAAGATTAAACGGGCTATATGTCCTATAAGGAATTAATAATGGAAAAACACTGTTTAACTGACAAAGAAAAATTGGATAGAATTTTAGAGGCGACAGACATTTCTCGTTCAGAGCTTGCGAGACGATTGGAGGTGGGTTATAAGACTGTTTATCGCTGGCTGGATAAAGATATTCAGCCTCATCCATCGCAATCAAATGATATTGATCAACTATTTAAGGAATATGTGGATTTAAGAAATGTGGTTTTGGAACTGCACAAAAAAATAAAGAATCCTATCAAAGTGTTGAAAACAAATAAGGAGATAAGAGAAAAGTTTTTCTTAGAAATGACTTATCATTCCAATGCCATTGAGGGAAGTCGTATGACTATAAAAGAAATAGGAAAGGCTTTTGAAGGAAAGCAAGTGAGAGGTAAAGAATTATTTGAGGTCTTAGAGGCGGTAAATCACAAGAACGCCTTAGAATTTTTGTTAGATAGCATTTGCCTCAATTTTAGGATTGATCAGAATTACATTTTAAAATTGCATTCAATAGTAATGTATAATTTTAACAATGAGCTTCCCGGTAAGTATAGAACCGGTCATGTCAATTTAACCAATACCGAAAAGGCGCTTCCTTCGGCTCAAGATGTTCCTCTGCGAATGGGTAAGTTTATTAAAGCCATCAATAATTATGGAAAAGACACGCTCGGGAAAATTGCTGCTGACCATTACGAATTTGAAGCCATTCATCCCTTTTTTGACGGAAATGGCAGAGTGGGCAGATTGCTTATAATGACTCAGCTTCTGATTAAAGGTTTTGCTCCGGCAATTATCCAAATTGACGATAGATATAAATATTATATGGCATTAAGTAAAGCCGATTTTGGCGACCATAAAAATATTGTACAAATGCTCTGCGATAGTATCATAAAAGGGTATGAGTTTTTAATAGAATGAGATTGGAATAGAAATAACAAGGAGGAAAAACTATGAAGAAACTTTTGGTTGCGTTGTTGGTAGGTTTTTTTATTGGGGGTGGATTAAAAGCGGTTGTTGCCGCAGAGGAGAAAATTGTGATTTTAGAAACAAATCAGGGGTTAATCAAAATCAAATTGATGTCGGAAACGGCTCCAAAAGCCTGCGAAAATTTTATTGGCTTGGTAGAAAAGGGATATTATGATGGAATAATTTTTCATAGGGTAATAAAGAATTTTATGATTCAGGGGGGCGATCCAACTGGGACAGGAAGAGGCGGAGAGTCAATTTGGGGAAAGCCTTTTGCCGATGAAGTTGATCCAAAGGTTGTATTTAATAAAACGGGTCTTTTGGCCATGGCAAACTCCGGACCGAGCACAAATGGAAGCCAGTTCTTCATTACTACCGCCGAAACCCCTTGGCTTAATATGCGTCACACAATCTTTGGCGAGGTTATCTCAGGGTATGATGTAGTGCAAAAAATAGAAAATGTTGCGGTTAACACAGCAAGCAAACCACTTGATGAGCAAAAAATTATCAAGGCATATTTGGAGAAAAAATAAAGCGATAAGGGAAAATAATGTTATCTACTTTACTAAGATGGTTGTTTTTTTATTTGCTGTTTCGTTTTCTTTTTAAAATTGTTTTTGAAAGCGGGAATGTTAGATGCAAGTCTCCAAAAGCCGATAAAAATACATTTAATAAGAAAAATGTTATAGATGTTGAATCTGAAGAAATAAAATAATTTTTAACATTGTGGAAATATGTATTTTAGGGTAATTAACCAAAGCAATAATGCTCTTTTATTTTCTAAAGCCCAAAAAAAGATAAGATTTTTCTCAAAATTGTGCGGGCTTATGTTTAGAAAGGAAATAAGTGAAGAAAATGCGCTAATATTTTATAATGCTTCTGCGATACACACCTTTTTTATGCGTTTTCCTATTGATGTGGTATTTCTTAATAAAAATATGCGTGTGTTAAGGATTTGTCAGGGGTTGAAACCATCAAGAATGGTTTTTTGCAAAGGCGCATTTTGTGTTATAGAATGTGTAAGCGGGCTTGCTGCAATAAAAAAAGTGAAATGCGGTGATGTGCTTGCAGTGCAGAATAATGTCTAATATTGTTCAGGTAAAAGTAATTTCTAATGCCAAAAGAAATGAAATCAAAAAGGAAGATGAGGGATTTAAGGTTTATCTCACTGCGCCGCCCGTTGAAGGAAAGGCAAATAAGCGGCTTTTGGAAATTTTAGCCAAACATTTCAGTTGTAAGAAATCTGAGTTGAAAATTATAAGAGGAGAAAAGACAAGGAATAAACTCATTAAGAAATTAATCTAAAACAAACATTGCTTTTTAAACAGTCTCTGTCGAATCTGTCGCTGATATAAATACAGCGAAATTTGTTCCGCAATAGGGTGAAGGTATGAAACTGGTTTATTGTTGTTGAAGTTGGTAGCGAAACTGGAGGCTTGGAGGGGAAACTGGACGCTGAATTGGGCTTAAAATGTAAGAAAATCGAGCTTCAAGTTTCTACAACGAGCATCGATACGAGTATCTACAACCTTAAACGATATGCTACGAGTTTCGTGAAGAGCACAAATTTGTAAGGAGGTGAATTACATTGAAAAGTGAACGACTGAAAAGGATAATAGAAAAAAACATTAAACTTGAGAAAAAATCGCCGTATAATTTTTGCGACCGTTGGTGCAACCGTTGTTCTTATGAGAAGCAAATATACTGCAAACTTTATCAGAATGAATTTGAACAAAAAATAACCTGTATTGCTCACGGCAAAGAGCCGGGGGACCCTGAAATAACCAAAGAGGTTATAAGAAAGCAATTTGAAGATACAGAAAAAAAGATCGAACAATTTACAGAAGATAATGGAATGGAGTTTGGGGGAATTGAGATTCCGGAATTTAAAAAAGTAAAACAAAATTTTGATCTTGGCGAGAATAAGTTTCTCTATACTACAGCAAGGCGGTATTGCAAAAGAGCAGAGGAGTTTTTGAAAGACACATTTTTCAATGAAAAAGGAATTAAATCTGAACTTGCTTATGATCTTGAAGCAATTGCTTGGTATGATATACTTTTAGCGAGAAAATTACATGGGGTACTATCTGGATTTTGCGAGTCCAACTACAAAGATGAATTTTTGCTTTGTGATACTGTTGCCCAATTTGCAATCTGCAAAAAAGCAATCAATGAATCACTTAAAGCTTTACGCAGGCTTAAACCACATTATCTTAGACATAAAAATTTAATCATTGAACTCCTTGCCATGTTGCATAATATATCAAGTAGAATGAAAGCAGTAGAGGAAAGCATATAGTTGCAAATGCGTATTCCAAATCCGCATTGGAATTAGTTGAAAAAGGCAAAAGCGAACCGAAAAGATGGATTTGAGTAAAAAAGACATTCTATGTCAAATGGAAAAGAAAGACACCAGTTGCCAGTCACAAGTTACAAAGTCACAAGTGAAGAACAAGAAAAGAGTATAAAAGAAGACCTATCCTGCTCCGTTCGCTTTCCGCCTTCGCCCCACGGGCTTCGGCGGACACGCGCTCACTCTCACAGGTTCTCCCGCCTTAGGCGGGAGAAAGGAAAGGAGGCAAGATGAGATTATATTTAGTTCAACATGGAGAAGCTTTATCTAAAGAAATTGCTTCTGAAAGACAATTATCTGAAAAGGGTAGAGCAGATGTTTTTAAAATGGCGAATTTCTTAAAGGAGAAAGTTAAAGTAGATTGTATTTGGCATAGCAAAAAGCTAAGAGCAATTGAAACTGCCCAAATTTTTAAAAGGGTGGGTTTAGCAAAAGATTTGATTGAAAGAGAAGATTTAAGTCCTCTTGACCCAGTTGAAAAATTTCCCCGGGAAATTGCTAAAGCTAATTTAGATTTAATGTTTGTTGGACACTTACCCTTTTTAACAAGTTTGGCTTGCTTGCTTTTATCAGGAAATGAAAACTTAAATTTAATTAAATTCTATCCTGGGGGAGTTGTTTGCCTAGAGAAAGAGGAGAATTGGCATCTTTTGTGGATGTTGGTTCCTTATTTGGCAGAAGGAGGTGACAGAAAATGAAGTTAATGAGTTCTGCTTTTAGAGCCGAAGAGTATATCCCTTCCAAATATACTTGTGACGGAGATAATATTTCTCCTTCTTTGGAAATAAGTGATGTTTCTCAAGAAACTGAAAGTTTAGCTTTGGTAATGGATGACCCTGATGCACCAATGGGAGTATTTACTCACTGGATAGTTTGGAATATCCCCAAAGATACAACAAAGATTCTAGAAGGCATTAAACCTCAAGGTATAGAGGGTAGAACAGATTTCGGTAGAATCGGATACGGAGGTCCTTGCCCACCAAGTGGAGACCACACCTACAGGTTTAAACTATATGCTTTAAGTAAAAAATTGGATTTAGGAGAAGGAGTAATAAAAAGAGAATTCGAAGAAGCAATCAAAGACTGTATCATTGAAGAAGCACTCTTAAGAGGGAAATATAAAAGAAGATAGACTCTAAGAAAACTTTATAAAACTCGGTATGTCTGAAAATCGCTGTAATCTTTTCGTAGACCTACTGGTGTTTCACCTACTGGTTAAAATCTGTGTAATCTATTTTAATCTGCTTGCCCCGTTAGAAGTTCGTGTTTTTGCCGCTAAGCTTTAGTTTATTATAAAGAAAGGTTTTATGCTTGATGTTTTTTTTAAGCAATAGAAAAAAATTTCCTAAAATTTTTTCTAACAGGATTTCTAACGGGGTTCACCCTGTTAAATGCCACTTCGTGGCAATCCGTCATAGCGGATTATTTAACAGGGTAGATAATCAGCTATCCGCCTGAGGCGGATAGCAAGGAGACAAAAATGAAGGTATTAGTTGGTTATTATTCAAAAACGGGGAATACTAAACAGATGGCTGAATTAATCGCTGAAACTATTGAGAAACAGGGGTTAAAGGCTCATCTCAGACCGGTTGAAGAGATAAAGGCAAAAGATTTGTTGAGTTACGAAGGTTTGATTTTCGGAACACCTACTTACTATGGAACCTGTTCTTGCCAAGTTAAAAAGTTATTAGATGAAAGTGTAATCCTGCATGGAAAGTTAAATGGAAAAATAGGAGGTGCCTTTACCTCTTCTAATCATATTGGCGGGGGAAATGAAACTGCTATTATGAGTATCTTGGAAGCTATGCTCATTCATGGAATGGTTATTCAGGGAGACTCGCAAGGCGACCATTATGGTCCAGTGGCAATTGGAGGCTTGGATGAAAGGGCAAGAAAGAATTGCATAAGATTTGCCGAAAGGTTTGCAGATTTAGTAAAGAAAATTTTGGGATAAGATGCGAAAGGGAGTTTTGTAATGATAAGTTTAATACTGGGGATAGTGGCAGGTATTTTATGCACAATTTCTTTTCTGCCGCAACTTATAAAGATTTTTCAAACAAAGCGGGCTGAAGATTTATCCTTGATAACATTTGTTGTGCTTTCTATCGGTGTATTGCTGTGGCTGGTTTACGGAATATTGATAAGAGAACTGCCGATAATATTGGCTAACGCAACTATGTTTGTTTTATCCCTTTTGATTGTAACGATGAAAATTAGATATAGCAAATCTTTCTCATCTAAAGGTTGTATTCAGCAGCAAAAATACATAACCTCTCAAGAGATGCAGGAAATAGATAAGCTCGCCCAGGAAAAATTTGGCATTTCTGCTATTGTGTTAATGGAAAATGCCGGGCGGGCGGCTTTTCAGATTGCTCTTAATATGCTGTCTAAAGAGGTAAATAAAAAGGTAATTTGCGTTTGCGGTAAAGGAAATAACGCAGGTGATGGTTTTGTCTGTGCTAGGCATTTAATAAATAATGGGGTGGATGTAGATGTGTTTTTATTGGGGAACCCTGAGAAGTTAAAAGAAAATGCAAAAATTAATTATAAAATTTTAGAGAATATGGGCATGGTGATCAAAATTTTAGAACACAAAGAGGATTTTTGTTCCTTTGAGAGCGAGTTAAAAAAAACAGGATTGATAATAGATGCAATATTTGGAATTGGCTTATCGGGCGAACTCGGAGAACCTTATAAAAGGATTATTGAATTGATCAATGAGTCTAAGAAACCAATTTTAGCGGTAGATGTGCCTTCCGGTTTAGAAGCAACAGAGGGAAAAGTGCTTGGCGTTTGCATAAAAGCTACAAAAACAATTACCTTTGCCTTTCCTAAAACGGGCTTTGTCAAAAATGAGGGACCTGTGTATAGCGGAGAATTGATTATAGCAGACATTTCTATCCCCAAAATTACATAATTAAAAAGAATTAATAAACCGAAATGTCTTTACAAGATAAAAGTAAAATATTGAAAACAATTTATCGGCGGCTTTACCAAGCATTTGGCGCCCAGAATTGGTGGCCGGGGGAAACGCCCTTTGAGGTGATTATTGGCGCAATTCTAACTCAAAATACGAGCTGGATAAATGTAGAAAAAGCGATTGGCAATCTCAAAAAAGAAAACTTGCTTTCACCGCGAGCTTTAAAAGATATTCCGTTGGAAAAATTGGCTGATAAAATTCGGCATAGCGGTTATTTTAATCAAAAAGCAAAAAAGTTAAAAGCGTTTATAGATTTTCTTTTTAGCAATTATTGTGGAAATCTTGAGAAAATGTTTAGTAAAGAAATGCATCTATTGCGTCCGCAGTTGTTAGAAATTAAAGGTATAGGCAACGAGACGGCCGATTCCATTTTACTTTATGCGGCAGATAAGCCTATTTTTGTGATTGACGCCTATACACAACGGATATTGTTTCGCCAACAGTTAATTTCTGAAAAAGCGGATTATGAAGAAATCCAGCAACTTTTTATGCAAAACCTTCCATTAGATTCTGAATTATTCAACGAATTTCACGCCCTTTTTGTGCGTTTAGGAAAAGAGATTTGCAAAAAAAGGAAACCCGAGTGCCGGCGTTGTCCGTTAAAGAAAGTCACCAGTTATCAGTCACCCGTTAATAACGAAGAGAAAATTTGTTTATAATTAATTTTGTGGTATAATAAAGGCGTTATAAGAAGGACGCTTGAGGACACAGATTTCAGAAAAATTACAAGGATTTTTTAACGGGGTTAATCTGTGTAATCAGTTATTCGCCTCAGGCGGATAGCAAGGAGGAAAAATGGTTGAAAAAGTAGAACAGTTAATTGTAAGCACAGAGGACAGGGTGGGTATGCTTTCGGAACTAACCCAAGTGATAACAGAGGCAAATGTAAATATTGAAGCAATTACTGCTTACAGTTGGGAAGGCAAGGCAATTTTTTATCTTGTTACCTCAGATAATGCAAAGGTTATTCCTACGCTTAAAGACAAGGAATGGCAGGTTGAGGAGACAGAAGCGATAAGGATTGATTTAGAAAACGAGATAGGCGTTTTAAACCAGATTGGGACAAAGTTAAAATCAGCCGGGGTTAACCTTCTATATTGTTATGGAAGTGTTTCTGAGGGTAATTCTCCTTGTCGCCTTATTTTAAAAGCTGAGGACAATGATAAAGCTCTAATCGTTTTATCGTAAGAACACAGCTATTCGCCTTAGGCGGGAGAAAGGAAAGGGGGTGCAAAATGGAAGAAAAAGAGATTGGCAGTGTTGTTCATTATTTTGGTAAAGTTGATGTGGGAATAATTGCTTTAACCGATGTCTTAAAAGTTGGCGATACCATTCACATTAAAGGGCATACCAGCGATTTTACCCAGAGCGTAGATTCTATGCAGATTGAGTATCAGAATGTGCAAGAAGCAAAAAGCGGGGATGAAGCTGGAATTAAGGTTAGCCAAAAAGTCCACGAACACGACAAAGTTTATAAGGTAATTGAGTGAAGCTCATTTTTTTAGGAACAAACGGTTGGTATAATACAAGTATAGGCAATACAACCTGCATTTTTTTGGAGAGTGAAAAGGAATATATTATTTTTGACGCTGGAGATGGTCTTTATAAAATTGATAGATTTATCAAACAAAAAAAACCAATATATCTTTTTCTGAGTCATTTCCATTTAGACCACATTAGCGGACTGCATACCTTAAATAAATTCAATTTTCCTCAAGGGCTTAAAATCTATAGCTATGAAGGGATGAAGAAAATACTGAATAAAATTATTTGTTTTCCTTATACAATGTTTTTGAATGATTTGCCTTATCCCGTAGATCTTTTTGAATTAAAAGAAGGCGATGAGCAAAATTTGCCTTTTTCCCTTAAATGTTTGTCTCTTATCCATTCTGCCCCCTGTTTTGGCTATCGTTTAAACATAGAAAATAAAATTATTACCTATTGTCCGGATACGGGAATCTGTGAGAATGCTCTAAAATTAGCCCGAGATGCCGATTTCTTAATGTGCGAATGTTCTTTAAAAGCAGGACAGGATAGAAAGGATTGGCCGCATCTAAATCCCCATTCAGCCGCTCAAATAGCCAAACAAAGCAATGCCAAAAAGTTAGCTCTTATCCACTTTAATCCCTATTTTTACCCCGCCTTAAAGGACAGGGAAAGAGCCGAAAAGGAAGCAAAGGAAATATTCGCCAACACATTTTACGCTAAAGATGATATGGAGATAATACTATGAGAAAGGAAGTAACGGATTGTCTTTTTTGCAAAATAATCTCAAAACAGATTCCGGCTGATATTGTTTTTGAAAATGAGAGCGTTTTGGCTTTCAATGATATTAGTCCGCAGGCGCCAACGCATATTCTTGTTATTCCCAAAAAGCATATTGAAAGGATTTCTGATTTAACCGAGAAAGATAAAGGAATTATTGATGAACTTGTTTTTGTGGCTAAAGGGCTTGCTGAGGAAAGAAAAATCGTTGAGAGCGGTTACCGTTTAGTAATAAATAACAACAAAGATGCCGGGCAGGCAGTCTTTCACATTCATCTTCATCTTTTGGGAGGAAGAAGCTTGGGTTGGCCGCCGGGTTAATAAATACTGAACTTTGGCAAAAATTTGCTGAAGTTGAGAAAGAATTTAAATATGTCTAATTGGATAGCAATTTTGGATTTCGGTTCGCAATATACACATCTTATTGCCCGCAGAATAAGGGAATACGGAGTATATTCAGAGATAGTTGCTTATAATATTAAGGCGGATGGATTCGCCAAAGGTAAGCCAAAAGGAATTATTCTCTCTGGTGGTCCGGAAAGTGTTAGCGCCGAAAATGCTCCTTTATGCGATAAAAGCATTTTTGAGATGGGCATACCTGTTTTGGGGATTTGTTATGGAGCACAATTAATGGCTAAGGTTTTTGGCGGGAATGTTGATAAAACAGAAACAAGGGAATATGGGAAAGCCATTTTAGCAACTAAAACAGAACAGGGTTTATTCAAGGGATTGTTGCCTAATGAGCCAATCTGGATGAGCCATGGTGATAAAATTAGCGAGTTGCCAAATGATTTTCAATTAATTGGCTCCACGCAAAACTCTCCCATTGCGGCAATGCAGGATGAAGAAAGAAGGTTTTATGGCTTACAATTTCATCCAGAGGTTATTCATACAATTAAAGGAAAGAAAATATTAAAGAATTTTTTGGATATAACTGAGTGCGAACCTGATTGGAATATACATTCTTTTGTTGGAAAAACGATTAAGAAATTACAAGAAAAGATAGGTAATGAAAAGGTTCTCTGTGCTTTAAGCGGAGGAGTGGATTCCTCTGTTTTGGCAGTGCTTTTGCACAGGGCTATTGGTAAAAATCTAATTGCTGTTTTTGTGGACAATGGGCTTTTGCGCCGCAACGAAGCAGAAGCCGTTGAAAGGCGATTTAGTGAGCATTATGGAATAAACTTAAAAACGGTTAATGCACAAAATGCTTTTCTTGATGCTTTGAAGGGTGTAGAAAACCCGGAAAAGAAACGCAAGATTATTGGGAAACTATTTATAGATATTTTTGGGCAGGAAGCGGAAAAGTTAGGTAAAATTAAGTTTTTAGCTCAAGGGACGCTGTATCCGGATGTAATTGAATCCATATCTCCGCTTGGCGGGCCCTCAGCAACCATCAAAACCCATCACAATGTAGGTGGTTTACCTGAATCTCTAAAATTTGAATTGATTGAACCTCTGCGGGATTTATTCAAAGATGAGGTGCGTAATCTGGGAAAGGAGTTAGGACTTCCCGATGAGTTGATTTATCGTCAGCCCTTTCCTGGCCCTGGTTTAGCCGTGCGGATTATTGGCGAAGTCAATGAAGAAAAATTAGATGTTCTACGCAGCGCTGATTGGATTTTGTTAAAAGAAATAAAACAAGCTGGTTTGTATAAAAAATTATGGCAGTGCTTTTGCGTCTTTCTGCCAGTAAAATCGGTAGGGGTGATGGGTGATAAAAGAAGCTATGAAAATGTAATTGCTATTCGCGCTGTTACTAGCGAAGATGCGATGACTGCTCAGTGGGCAAAGCTTCCTTATCCGTTATTGGAAAGGGTTTCTAATCGAATTATGAACGAGGTTCAGGGGATAAATAGAGTAGTTTATGATATTTCATCTAAGCCGCCGAGCACTATAGAATGGGAGTAGACACAGGCTACAGGTTGCAAGCCGCAGGCTACAAGTAAGATAAAGAAAGAGAAAAAAATGTTTGAAGCAAAAATTTATATAACCTTAAAAGAAACAGTGGCTGACCCGCAGGGGCTGACTATTAAGCATAGCTTAGAATCATTAGGTTATAAGGGTTTGCAAAAGGTTAGGATAGGGAAATTAATCACTATCAGGTTAGATGTTAAAAGTAAGAAAGAAGCGGAAAAGCAAATCAAAGAGATGTGTGAGAAACTTTTGGCTAATCCCATAATAGAAAATTACAATTTCAAAATAGAAGAGGCATAAATGCGTTTTGCTGTTGTGGTTTTTCCCGGTTCTAACTGCGATCAAGATTGTTATTGTGTGATAAAAGATGTTTTGAAGCAGCCGGTTGAATATATTTGGCACAAGCAAACAAACTTAGATAATTTTAAGTGTATTATATTGCCCGGCGGATTTAGCTATGGTGATTATTTAAGAACTGGAGCGATTGCTCGTTTTTCGCCGATAATGTCGGCGATTGTAGAATTTGCCCAAAAGGGAGGATTGGTAATTGGCATTTGCAACGGCTTCCAGATTTTATTAGAAACAGGGCTTTTGCCGGGTGCAATACTCAGAAACAAGAATCTGCATTTTATCTGTAAATATGTTCATATAAAAACAGAGAATAACAATACCCCGTTCACAAATCTTTGCGAGCAGAATCAGATTTTAGAAATTCCCATTGCCCACAATGAAGGCAACTATTATATTGACGAGAAGGGATTGGCAGATTTAAAAAAGAATAATCAGATTGCCTTTCGCTATTGCGATAAGCAAGGAAATGCAGATGAGCAATCCAATCCTAACGGAGCATTGGAAAACATCGCCGGGATTGTAAATAAAAAGGGAAATGTCTTGGGAATGATGCCCCATCCAGAAAGAGCCGCCGAAAAGGTTTTGGGCTCAGAGGATGGGCTTTTTATTTTTAGGTCAATTCTACAAAGAGACAATCCGAAAAATGAGCATTGAGGAATGAAAAAATCCTTCACAATCCACGATTTACCTCAGGAAGAGCGTTCTCGCGAGAGGGTGTGAAAAATTCTCAGCAAGAGAAATCTTTGAAGCAATCGGTATCTTTCAAGCAAAAACAGAGGAGAGCATCTCTAATTTTAAAACAAAAAGGACTACTTGAAAAAATTGGTTTAGATAAAGACGGAGATTGAAAGATGTTATGAGAAATAACAATTATTGAGACTACTCTAAAACAGGGTTGATTAAAGAAATCGAAGGGGGGGATAAAGTTGCACAGAAAAAAACAGGATGGTTATTTTTAAGTTAGCGAATATGGACTATGATAATCGTAACTATGTTAGGAAAACTTGAAGTCATCATAAATCTTTTTGAGAAATTTAAAAACTTATTTGGCATTGGCAGAAAGAAAGATGTGGATTTGATTCCTCAGTCTGTTAAAATCGGATGTGACCTGAAAAAAATGCGACCACGTTTTCTATTGAATGTTGTCAATAATGTCAGCAAAGATATAGAAATATGCGGAATTGGTTTTATCAAGGCAAAGGGGAGAGAAAAATGTTATACACCTTTCTTTCAATTACCGTAAACAATAAAGCCAAATGGATGCTATCGATTTATCTTTGATGCAAAAGAAACAGTTGAATATTGGCCTAAAAAGATATGGGTTGAAGATTCAGGACTGAAAACATACTATGTTTATGGAAGAAGATTGAGAAAAGCTTTGATGTTATTGAAAAAGAACATAGAGTAAAAAGAGTTATATTATTTAAAGATATTTTAATGATAAATGCAAGCAAAAAGTTTACTATGCAACAAGTAGAATACATTATAAAACTTCTACAAGAAGGCGAAAGAACTTTTAGAACAAGCAAAAAGAAAAGTTGAGGAATTGATAGAAACGGGTATGCCAAAGAGGTAAAAATTGGCTAAAAAACATTTAATTTGGTCGCCGGAATATAAGATAAGCACAAAGATTGCTAAGGCTCTTATGGAGATAGAGGCCGCTAAGACTGTAGTCGAAAATACATATCTACCGCCTTCAGTTGAAGCGGAATTGCGTCATCGGGCTCGTGTTCGGTCAACGCATTATTCAACACGCATTGAAGGTAATCGTTTATCTTTAAAAGAAGCCGAAGCGGTTATTGAGAAGAAAAGGACGCATTTTCATGGACGTGAGCGGGATGTGAAAGAAGTCAGAAACTATTGGGACGCTCTTCTTAAAGTCGAAGAATGGGCATCCAATAAGATGGATTTGACAGAGGATTTGATTAAAAAATTACACGCTGTTGTTGAAAGAGGCAAACGGGCTAAGGCAACACCATATCGTGATAACCAGAATGTGATACGCGATTCGGCTTCGGGTGCAATTGTTTATTTACCCCCAGAGGCAAAAGATGTTTCCAAACTTATGTCTGAGATGGTTCATTGGGTAAAAAAAGCTGAAAAAGAAAATATACCGATTCCTGTAATTACGGCTTTACTCCACTATCAATTTGTTACGATTCATCCTTACTATGATGGTAATGGCCGCACAGCTCGTCTTTTGGCTACTTTCATTTTACAAAGAGATGGCTATGGACTTAATGGTTTTTTTTCTATGGAGGAGCATCACGCACGAGATTTAAACATATACTATAAATCATTAGCTCTTCATCAGCATCATAATTACTACGAAGGCAGAGCTGATGCAGATTTGACTTCTTGGGTGCAATATTTTATTTGTCTTTTGGCAAGGGTTTTTACGCTTGCTAAAGATGAAGCAGTTAGTTTGACTAAGAAGGGTATAAAACAAGAGCCCGCTGAATTAAGAAAGCTTGACCGAAGGGCAAGGCAGGTGTTCGCATTATTTTCAAAGCAGGATCGCATCACCACGCAGGATGCGGCTCATTCACTTGGTTTAACAACTCGTATGGCACGGAATCTATTACAGAAATGGGTTTCCGATGAATGGCTTATAGTTGCAGACAAATCTAACAGATCCCGAAGCTATAGTTTATCGGAAATTTATCGGAAATTTATCGGAAATTAATTGCTCATTTAGTTTAAAAATAAAGGAACTTATTATGTCTTTTCATCTTTTGTTGCTGACAAATTAAGGGACATTTAGGAACATCACTGAGAGACGCTACAGAAGAAAATTTTGGAGAAGGAAAGATAAGAATAGAAAAATTAAATCAAGAACAACTTAAAGAAATTAAAATAATGCATTCAGAATCAACAAGGCAAAATCAGCAAAATTCCCAAAATTCAATTCCCAAAGAATCTCGGTTAAGAACGCTGGTGAAATCTTTAATTTATCGGATTTTATCGCTGGTAGGCACAGGGACTTTGACTTGGCTTATCACCAAAGATACCCAGAAAACAATCTCAATTGTTATTGCTCTCCAAATCTTTTTGATGATTCTTTATTATTCTTATGAAAGGGTGTGGAACAGAATTGACTGGGGAAGAGATGGCGTCTAAAATTTCCTGTTATAGAGCAATCAAGTATGGCAAAAAAATCAGCGGTTATAACAAGGGGAGAAAAAGAAAGGTTTTTTTACTTAAAAAAGAAGGATTTTTAAAGATATATTAAAAAACTTAAAAAAATGTCAAAGTTATCCAAAAACCTTTATCGTTCTTTGGGTTTGAGCGATAAGGAGTATAAAAGAATTTTAGAAATTCTAAAACGGGAGCCGACTCCTACAGAATTAGCGATGTTTTCTGTAGAGTGGTCAGAGCATTGCGGTTATTGCCACTCGCGGTATTTGTTAAAATTATTGCCTAAAAAGGGCAAGTATGAAACCTTAATAGGCGAAGACGCTGGAGGAATTATCATTGATGATTTAGCGATTATCTTTAAGATGGAAAGCCATAATCATCCCTCGCAGATTGAGCCAAGACAGGGGGCGGCGACCGGCGTAGGCGGAATTATAAGAGATATTTTTACGGCTGGGGCGAGGCCAATCGCTTCCTTAAATTCATTGCGTTTCGGAGATTTGAGCAAGCCCTATAATAAATATCTCTTAAAAGGGGTGGTGGACGGCATTCAGTTTTATGGCAATTGTCTCGGTGTTCCCACTATAGGCGGGGAGATATATTTTGACAAAAGTTATGATGGCAATTGTTTGGTTAACGCAATGAGTATTGGGCTTGCCAAGAAAGATAAATTGACAAAGGCACAGGCAAAAGGAGAGGGAAATTCTATTATGTATGTAGGGGCAACCACGGGCAGGGATGGGATTGGCGGCTGTAGCATATTGGCTTCGCAGGAATTTAGCGAGAAAGAGGAAAAAAGGCCAACGGTTCAAATTGGCGACCCTT
>DAOWIN010000157.1 GCA_030640885.1 Candidatus Omnitrophota bacterium | reverse complement strand
TGCATTATAAAATAAAAACCTCTTTGATTAGCTACTTTGATTATAATAAAGCCGCTCGGGCAGATCTTTTGCTCAGAAAATTGAAGGAAGGCAAAGATGTTGCTTTGGTTTCTGACGCAGGCACGCCCTGCATAAGTGATCCTGGTTTTTATCTTGCAGGGTTGGCAATAAAGGAAAATATTGTTTTAACACCCATTCCGGGAGCATCGGCTTTATTATCGGCTTTGGTAGTTTCCGGCGCCCCTCCAGACAGATTTGTGTTTGAAGGTTATCTGCCGCGTAAAAGCAAAAAAAGAGAATTGCGGCTAAAAGAGATTGTTAAAGAAAAAAGAACAGTAATTTTATATGAAGCTCCTCATCGTTTATTAAAAACCTTAAGAAATCTGCTGGATTTTTTGGGCGATAAAGAGCTCGCAATTTGTCGCGAGCTCACCAAAAAATTTGAGGAAGTAAAAAGAGAAAAAATTTCCGAGCTAATTACCTATTTTGAAAACAAAGGCATAAAAGGGGAGTTTGTGATTGTTATCCCCGGAGCCGGAGAATAATTTAATTATCAGTGTAATCAGTGATGCATCAGTGCCATCAGTGTCTCTTAAATCAGTGCCATCAGTGATATATCAGTGTAATCAGTGTTTAAAATGTTAAATATTGCAGTTTTTTGTTCAGGCAAAGGAACCAACTTGCAGGCAATTATTAAAACAATTCACGAAAAAGATATTGAGGCAAAGGTTTCTTTAATAATTAGCGACAAAGAAAAGGCGTATTGTTTGGAAAGGGCAAAACATGCTAAAATTAGGGCAATATTTGTTAATCCTAAGAATTTTCCTTCTAAGCAAAAATTTGAGAATAGAATAATTGGCTATCTCAAAGAAGAAAACATTGGCTTGATTGTCTTAGCCGGCTTTATGCGAATGCTTAGCCCTTTTTTTGTTCAGAACTATTCCAATAAGATTTTGAATATTCACCCCAGCCTTTTACCAGCCTTTAAAGGTTCGGCAAATGCGGTGGCAGACGCTTTGGATTACGGAATGAAGATTACAGGAACTACTGTTCATTTTGTAGATGAAAAATTAGATAATGGCCCAATTGTTCTCCAAAGAGCCGTAGAAATAGCAGAAAACGACAATGAAGACTCTTTACGGCAAAAGATTCAACAGCAGGAGCATATTCTCTATCCATTAGCAATTCAACTTTTTGTGGAAGGGAGATTGAAAATAGAGGGGAGAAGAGTGGAAATCAATCCTGAAAATTATAATCCGCAGGATTAAAACAAGCTATAACAAAGTTATAGCAGGGGGGCATTATGTTTCAAGGTTCTTTTGTTGCTTTAATTACACCATTCAAAGATGGCGAAATTGACGAGGAAAAATTGCGGGAGTTGGTAGAGTTTCAGATTGAGAACAGAACAAATGGAATCCTTCCCTGCGGTTGTACCGGCGAAGCGGCTACTCTTACTCACGAGGAACAGAAAAGAATAATTAAGATTGTAGTAGAAACAGTAAATAAGCGTGTTTCCGTACTTGCCGGTACCGGTTCTAACTCCACAGCAGAAGCCTGTAATTTGACTAAGTATGCTAAGGAAATTGGCGCCGATGCCGCCTTGATAATTACCCCCTACTACAACAAACCTACTCCTGAAGGGCAGTTTCGTCATTACGCAAAACTATCTGAAATAGGCATCCCTATTATTTTATACAATGTCCCTTCGCGTACCGGAATTTCAATGCTTCCGGAGACAGTAGCAAGATTATCCAAAATTGAAAACATTGTAGCCATTAAAGAAGCAAGCGGAAGTCTGGAGCAGACGAGCAAAATTCTTTCTCTGTGCGATTTTACTGTGCTTTCCGGTGATGATTCTCTTACCCTGCCGATAATGTCAGTAGGGGGCAAGGGTGTAGTCTCGGTAGCGGCAAATATTGTGCCGGCTGAGGTTGCTCAGCTAACCAGCGCCTTTTTAAGCGGCGATTTCCAAAAGGCAAAGGAAGTGCATTACAAACTGCTCTCTCTCTGCAAAGCAATGTTTATTGAAACAAATCCTATCCCGCTAAAGACAGCAATGAAACTAATGGGAAGATTAAACGGAGAACTGCGACTACCACTTTGCGAGATGCAACCCAATAATCAAGAAAGGTTGAAGCGGGTATTGGAGAAATATAATTTGTAAGGTTTTTATAACAAACCCCGAACGGGGGGGTTTAACCAGCTATAACGAAGTTATAGCAAAAAAGGAGGCGGGGCAATACCTATGAACACAAAACTCACTCTTAATACAGTCTGTGCAATACCAAAGGATGATGTGGTAGCACGGGAGATACATGG
>DAOWIN010000104.1 GCA_030640885.1 Candidatus Omnitrophota bacterium | reverse complement strand
TTTCTTAATTAGGCAATAAATCTTATTGCTAGTAAATAGGATCAATAGTAACATTTTGAAGTCTTTCGTTTCCAATATTAGTTTAAAAATATAATTGACTATGAGACAAAAATCCGTCATTCGAGAATGGGCAAACCAAAAAGAGAAAGAAGCAAAAAAATCCAATGAGGTATCACCTGAGGCACTCTTTGGGAGCATGATATATGCTCTATCTGCTTTTGCGCAAGAAAAAAATCTAAATGATAAAAATAATGGTATAAGAAAATTGCATAAAGGAACATTCAGAAAATATTCTGGAGATTCTTCTCTATTTGAAATTGGATGCTATCTTTTTTTTAGAATAGACTTATGGCTTTTCAAAAATAAACCAGAATACCGAGAATCGCTCTCCTGTTTATTTGCAGAAAAATTCAAGAAACTTTTTTCAAAAGCGCTCAAAATAGATAACGTTGCAGAACTTTTAGATGAAAGAATTAAAAAATATGGAGAGATGGCAAGAAAAGGTGAAAAAAATGAACAGTATCATCATTTTTTAACAGAGCTTATTAAAAGAACAGAAAATAATAAATCACCCGAGCATTATTATTTTGAAAAGTCTCCAATCGTGTTAATTGACATTACTGAAGAAATGTTTTTAGAACTTAAACTGGCAAGCTTTGAGAAATTTATAATTCCCGCTTTTTTAGGCAGTTTAGAAAATTACTTTAAATATATTGAGAAA
Source organism: Candidatus Omnitrophota bacterium (assembly GCA_030640885.1). Lineage (GTDB taxonomy): Bacteria > Omnitrophota > 4484-213 > 4484-213 > 4484-213 > DAOWIN01. Next base: position 5,554 of record DAOWIN010000104.1, on the reverse strand, counting down.
AATCAAATCTAACGATTCAATTTTACCTGAAGAGTCAAGGTATTTTACAAAGATTATCGAAAGAGATTTTCGCATTTTAAGCGAACATTGGTTTGATTTTTTTTGCCTGTAGCTTGAAGCCTGCAGCTTGTAGCTTAAGAAATGACCATTACCTTTAAAACCCTCGGTTGCAAGGTTAATCAATATGAAACGCAGTTGATGCGTGAGCAGTTTGCCTCTATTGGCTGGGAGGAGGCAAAAGAAAGAGGGGATGTTTATTTGATAAATACCTGTTCAGTTACTGCTACCGCCGACAGAAAATCAAGACATCTGATAAACAACGCCTTAAAATTAAATCCCAAACCAATAGTGGTTGCTGTTGGCTGTGGAGTAGAAAATCAGTTTAGCGGAATTAAAGATATCAAAGATATAGATTTGAGAATTGCCAATAAGGATAGGCAAAAAATCGTTCCGATTATCCAGCAGAAATTTTCTTATCCCCAGCCGCAAACAGATTTTCGCCAAACAATCTCTTTTTTTAAAAATCATAATCGGGCATTTGTTAAGGTCCAAGATGGCTGCAATAACTTCTGTTCTTTTTGCATTATTCCTTATTTACGCGGAAAATCACGCAGTAGAGATTTAGAGCAAATTATAATAGAAGCAGAACGGTTAGCCGATAACGGTTTTCAGGAGATAATTCTTTGCGGAGTGCAATTAGGGGCTTATGGAAAAGATACAGGGAATAGTTTGGTAAAACTGATTGAAAATTTAGAAAAAATCCCGGGCATTAGAAGGATAAGATTAAGTTCGTTAAATCCCCGGAATATTGGTGAAGATTTGATTTGCAAATTTAGAGATTCTGAAAAGCTTTGTCATCATCTGCATCTTTCATTGCAAAGCGGAGACGACACTGTTTTGAAAAGAATGAACCGTTCTTATACCCGAAAGGAGTTTCTCAATCTAACAGAGAGAATTAAAAAAATAGACAGATTGTTTTCTTTTACCACTGATGTTTTAACGGGTTTTCCCGGCGAGGGGGAAAAGGAGTTTCTCAATACTGTCCAGCTAATGAGAAAGGTAGATTTTGCTCGCACCCATATCTTTTCTTATAGCCCAAGAAAAGGTACCAAAGCCGCAAATTTTTTGGACGAATTGCCCTCTGCTGAACTTAACAGAAGAGCAGAAATACTCAAACAAATATCAGCCGAATCTGGCTATAAATATCGTCGGAGATTTTTAAATCAAAAAGTAGATGTTTTGGTAGAAGGGAAAAAGGATGAGAAGGGTTATTTCAAGGGCTATACTGAGCATTATGTCAAAGTCTTTTTAAAAGAAAACCGAGACTTGAAAAACAAGATAATTTCCGCTAAAATAAAAAAGGTGGAATTAAGCAAAACCTTCGGGGAATTAAAAAAATGAGCAAGCGTATCCTAATAATGTATATTAGCCCTAATTCAGGGCATCATCAAGCGGCGCAGGCGATTGAAGAGGGTATAAAGAGAACTTACCCGACAGCAGAAATTTTGAACATAGACGCCTTCAATTATACCAATCCTATTTTGGAAAGGATAGTAAGCGGAACATATACAGGAATAATCAAAAGAAAACCCGAGGTTTGGGAATATTTGTATGATAATCCTGTCGTTTTCCAGAAAGTTAAAAAATGGCGGAACTTAATTCATAGATTTAATTCTCCCAAATTAAAATATTTGCTTGACAGTTTTAAGCCCGATGTGGTCATCTGTACTCAGGCATTTCCCTGCGGAATGATTGCCGATTGCAAGTCGTCAAACATTTCGCTCATCGGTGTGCTTACCGATTATATCCCTCATTCTTACTGGTTAAATGAAAAGGTAAATTTTTATGTGGTTTCGTCTAAAGAAAGCAAGCAAAAGTTGGAAGAGTCGGGAGTAAAGGGAGAGAAGATTAAAATTTTGGGGATCCCCGTGCATCCTAAATTTAAAGAGGTGGTGAACAAGCAAAAAATATTCCACGAACTAAATTTAGATCCAACTTTGCCTAATATTTTGATAATGGGCGGAGGACAAGGTATGGGTCCTATAAAAACAGTCATCTATCTTTTGCACTATTTGAATTTACCCTATCAAATTTTGGTAGTGGCAGGAAGAAATAGATCCCTGCAGAGGTGGTTAAAAAGAAGAGAACATCGCTTTAATAAGGTAAGAGCTTTGGGCTATGTGAACAATATTAATGAACTAATGGATATTTCCTCTTTAATAATTACAAAACCGGGGGGGATTACTACTGCCGAGGCATTGGTTAAAAGACTGCCGATAATAATTATCCGCCCCATTCCCGGGCAGGAAAGAAAAAATGCTCAGTTTCTTGTCCAGCGGGGCGTTGCCTTAGAAGCAAGAAATAGCAAGCAAGCTGCAGTGCTTGCCAAGAGATTGCTTGATAAACCAGAGAGATTAATAGAGATTCAAAAAAGAATGGATGAAATTAGAAAACCGGATGTTGGGTACGAGATTGCCCGAATGGTATGATTTTAAAAGATCCCCCTTTTTTTATTTACAAAATCTGCCAGCGAATAGTTCTGCATCTGCCTGTTCAAGTTGGCTACAAAATAGCCTTGGTAGCGGCTGAAATTTATCGTCTGTTTCATTGCGGCGTTTACAAGATTGTCCAAAAAAATTTACAAGTTATTTTTCCCGAGAAGGACAAAAAGGAGATAATAAAATATAGCCGAGAAACATTTAGAAATTTTGCCAAGTATTTGGTTGATTTTTTATATTTTCCTATCTTAGATAGGGAATACATTGAAAAAAATATAAAGGTTGAAGGAATAGAAAATTTTAACCGCGCTCTTTCTAAAAAACAGGGGATAATTACAATAACTGCTCATTTGGGAAGTTGGGAGATGGGCGGAGCAGTGGCGGCTATTTTAGGTTATCCCATAAATGCAATTGCTCTGGAGCATTCTAACAAAAGGGTGCAAAACTTTTTTTTTCGCCAAAGAGAAAAGAAAGGGATTAAAGTAATCTTCCAAAAAGATGCCGCCAGAAAAACCCTTTTTGCTCTTAGAAAAAAGGAGATTGTTGCTTTTGTAAGCGATAAGGATTATTTTGGCAGTGGGATAAAAATAAATTTTTTTAGCAGAGAAGTTTCTATGCCGCGCGGGGCAGCGGTATTCGCTGTTAAAACAAAAGCTTTGATTGTTCCCGGTTTTATGCTCAGAGAGGATAATCAACTTAAATTTATTGTTGAGAAACCGCTATCTTATCAATTAAGCGGCGACGAGAAAAGAGATGTACAGGAAATCACTCAAAAGATTATTGACATAATCGAAAAATATATCCGTAAGTATCCGGGGCAGTGGTTTTATTTTGAGAAGTTATAGCAAAAATTTTGCAATTTAAGACAGGATTTGTTATAATATAAGTCATGGATATTCCTATCCTTATCCCTGTTAATAATGAGCAAACTACTATTGGGCAGTTGGTAAGAGAGTGCCGCCGTTATGCAAATGTTGTGTATGTTGTTGATGACGGTTCGGAAGATAGAAGTGCTAAAGTTGCCCAAAATGAAGGGGCAATTATCGTTAAGCATAACAACAATAAGGGGAAGGGGGCATCTTTACGCACCGGCTTTCACGAGATCCTTAAGAAGGGATTTAAAGCCGTAATTGTTATGGATGGGGATGGACAGCATGACCCTCTTGAAATACCCAAATTTATTCAGCAATTTGAGCAAAGCAAAGCCGATTTAATTTTAGGCAATAGAACAAATAGAAAAGCGATGCCTTTTATGCGTCGGATTACTAATAGATTTATGTCGCGAATAATATCTTCTATAGTTGGACAGAGAATTCCCGATAGCCAATGCGGATTTCGTTTAATTAAAAAAGAGATTTTGGAAAAAATTAATTTGCTCAGCTCTAATTTTGAAATAGAATCAGAGATGATTATAAAGGCTGGCAGAATCGGATGCAAGATTGTTTCTGTTCCTATTTCCACCATCTATCAGCAGGAAAAGAGCAAAATCAAGCCCATAATAGATGCTTGGAGATTTTTGAGATTGCTCGTTAAAGATGGTACTTGTTGAAGACAATAAATACTGGCGGGAACAGCGGCAAAGGATGGTAAATGAGCAGTTGATTCCGCGCGGAATTAACAACCAGAGGGTTTTATCTGCCTTTTTAAAGGTGCAGAGGCAACGTTTTGTTCCCTTTGAATTTGTTGATTTTGCTTATGCTGATCGTCCCTTGCCTATCGGAAAAGGGCAGACAATTTCTCAGCCCTACATAGTAGCTTTAATGACTCAGTGTTTAGAATTAAAAGAGGAGAACAGGGTTTTAGAGATTGGCACTGGTTCGGGGTATCAGTCGGCTATTCTTGCAGAATTAGATTGTTCTGTTTATTCAATAGAGAGATATGCCTCTTTAGCCGAGCAGGCAGATGATATATTAAGAGCATTGGGTTATTCTGCAAAGATAAAGATTGATGATGGCACTAAGGGGTGGGAAGAATTTTCTCCTTACGAGAAAATAATAGTTACATCAGCGGCGCCATTTATCCCTTCGTCGCTGTTCAAACAATTAAAAGAAAACGGGATAATGATTATTCCTTTGGGAAATAGATTTATTCAGACACTTACTTTAATAAAAAAGATAAAAGGAGAGGCAAAAAGCGAAAATATATGCGGTTGTCGTTTTGTGCCATTGGTAGGAGAAGAAGGGTGGGAGGAAGAAAGCTACTAATAGTTACCAATTGAGCTTTGGCAAAAATCTTGGTAAGAAACTTTTGCATTTTTCGCTCCCGTGATTTTTTCTTAACGCTAAAATCTGCGTTTCATCAGGACAAAATCAAACTTGCCCGCCTTCGTTCTGAAACATTTCAGAACTTCGGCGAGCTTCGGACATGATTTTGCTATTACCTGCCTCAACTTGATCCGCCTAAGGCGGATCAATGTCCGCTTAAAACGCAAAAGTTTCTCTTAATTATTTAATTTTGGGAAAATTTGCCAAAGATATAATCAATGGCAACTGATAGCAAATGGAGGTGTAAAATGGAAGAAAAAGAAAGAGGAATGGACGAGAAAGAGAAGAAGGAAAAGGTTATAGGAGAGAAGAAAGAGGAATTAGGAGTTAGGAGAGAGGAGTTAGGGGATAGAGAAAAGGAATTAGGTGGAAGAGAAGAAAAAGAGGGGAGTGAAATGGCAGATAAGGGGGGGGCAGAGAAGCAAGGAGAAGAAATACCTAAAAAAAAGAAGAAATGGGTGAAGCCGGTAATCACCAGAGTGAAGTTGAACCCCGAAATGGCCGTGATGGGGGTGTGTAGTACGAGTGCGGGTAGTATGGAGGATAGCGATCCGACAGGTTGGTGCAATAACGGTTCAGAATGCCGTCAGAGTGGGATAGACCAAAATGCCGACTCCGCCGCCTCTTCCTGACCCAAGCCCGACAAAAAAAGTCACCAGTCACCAGTTGCCAGTTACTAGTGGAGAAAAAAGAAAGTGAGGGAGGTGAGACCTCCCGCACTTTCTTGATTTGTTTTTGTTAGTTAATGATCAATTGCACAGAGCACTAATAGTAACCAAAGGAGAAAAATGC
>DAOWIN010000004.1 GCA_030640885.1 Candidatus Omnitrophota bacterium | reverse complement strand
TATATTGCTACCTGCCTTAATAACGGGGTTGAGAAAGCAATAGCTGAACAAACAATTAAAAAGGTAAATGAGAGAGGCTTGGGTGTTTTCCCTGTAGTTATTAAAATAGATGCAGAAATATACCAGAAACGTGAAAAAATTTGCAAGCTGTTAGAAGGGGCGGTATAAAAATGGAGAAAAAAATGAAAATTAAAAAACTAAAAAGATTTTGTTCATCAACAATAGCCATCACTTTTTTATTAAATACTATTCCTTATCCGGCTTATGCGATAAAAAATTTGCATACTCCAAGTATTTTTGACGAGGAAGATATATATCATAGGGAGAAGGGGACTAGAGATTCGATTAGATCAGTGGCGGAGAATATGGGAGATGTCCAAAATAACCCTCTTTCTCCTTTTGAACTTCAATTAGAAGTGATGGGAGTTAATCCTTCCGATATGAATGATGAGCGATTTCGGGAAGCAATAAGAAAAGAATTTCCTGAATTTGCTATGACCATAGATGAATTATTGGCTTTCCCAGATAAATGGCAATGGACACAAGGAGTAGATAAAGAAACCAAATTTGGTATAAACGGAGACTATATGTCATCTGATCAGGCGTATAAATTTACAAAAGAAAAATTAGAAAATAAAATAGAAGAGACCATTGCCAAAAATGTTCTAAAAGGAGAGGCAGAATTATTGATTTGCTATCTGCTTCGCGAAGCCTACGAAAAATATAATCGTGGAGAAAAGGAATTTATAGAGGTGTCCAATATTGTTGAAAGCATTAAAGGGGGATTTGCAATTAGATTAGAGAATTTTAAATACTTAGAAGAAGATAAAAAAGTAGATTGGGTAAGAGCGAACGAAATAAAGAGTTTTTTTGATAATGTTTTTGATATTTACTATCGTTCTTCTGCACCCGAAGGATACAAGCGAGCTTTTTTATACACTTATCTTACCGGAGAAATGGGACTTGATGCAGGGATTATAAATTCTGCCTACCAGATAGGCGGGCTTAGGCATTATGGACCTTTTGGAATTACCGGTGCCATAGAAAAATTAGCCAAAGTTGGTAATTTGGGATATGCTATTGGTTCCACGCCTGCTGAATTTGCATTAACGAATCTTCGCCCGAATTCAGGATTGCAAGGGATAATCGGCAATTATGGAAACGATCTCCGATCTGCTGTTGAGGCCGTTAAAAAAAGGCATACCGATATATTTAAAATTGATAGCAAAGATTATGAACAAAGGCATATTGAAATGATTAAATTTGTTGTTGAAACACTTAAAAATTATGATAAGTTCGAGAAATATAAAGGCGAGAATGAGATAGCCCTTATAGAGAATTTAAGTTCCCGGTTTTCTCAGCCAGTGGAAGATTATTTTAAAAGAATTGCCATGTATCAAATAGACGGCAAAAAGCAAGCTGAGGAATTATTTGGTCCTAAAAGATTGCAGATTGAGCACTGGGGCAATTTTGGCGGTTATGTGTTATCAGATGCGCTTGGGGTTCTTGCAGAAGCAGGCAGGAGAGGTGATAAAATAAATGGTCTTAAGCAGGGAGAAACCCCTTTGGAGCGTTTTCTTACCCACGCAACCCTTGAATTGCTTATTGCCCGGATTATCAAATATGAGTATGAATATCCGACATATGGCGTATCATTTCTTTGTAAGGATGTAAACAGGGTGGGAATAGGCGCGCCATTTCACTTAAGAATGGATGGAATAAGACAATTTACCCAAGCTATAAAAAGGATTGAAAATAATTTAATAAGAAGGCTTGCTAATTTAGGGATACCTCGCGCCGATGTAGAAAATATTTTGATGGAAGAAAGTTTTGGAACAAAAACTGGAAAATTAAACTTTGCTCCTGATGTAGCTCACAAGCTCGTGGAAAAACTTCAGGATGAAAACGGGGATTATTATGCCAGCGTAGAGCCAATACGGACTATTATTGACAAGTGCGTAGAAGATAATTTTGGAATAATAGCTTCTGATATTGAAAGGGGATATCCAGCATGGAAAACTGATAGTTTGTGGCGTTGGGAACCCAAAGATATAAATGTAGGTTATGTTGTTGAGGGTGAAATAGATGATGCAAACAAAGCTCCTGTTATGCCGGTAAAAACCTACAGTGAATTTAAAAAGGCGGTATGTGAAGTTCTGGGCTGGGATAAGGACGAAAATATAGCGAAAGTAGTGGTTTCTATCCTTGATAAAGCGGCTAAAGGCGAGGAAGGAGAATTAGAGAGATGGATAAATTACCTCTTTTATCAAGCCCAGACAATAGATGGAAACGACAAGATAGCTTGGCGTATTATTGAGCAAGCTAAGCTTGAAATGGATAGAGGAGAATATGGAAAGAGTATTACTGATGAACGAGAAAAAGAGAATATAGAAAATGCTATGATAAGAGATCTTGCCGATCAGGCAGCAAAAAGTTCCGAGCAATATCTTGACGCGGCAATCTCTGCCAACCCTTTCTTTGGTCTCTCACAGGCAGAGCTTCGGGATATACTTTCCAAAGAAGACAATGCCCTGTCCACTATGTTTATAACCGCCTCCAGCTTTTTTACCGCCGAAACTATGTTTGATGTCAATAAAGTAGCAAGGCCGTTAGTCAGAGAAGAACTAACTAAGCTGGCAGTTACTTTAGCGGTTGTGGGTAGGAAACTTTATATTGTTGCTGCAGACAATGATGCTGAAACAATAAATGAGACAAGAGAATTACTTGGGCTTGATAATATTGCTTTGCTTAACAGTATTGAGGTTGTTTCTCCTATCCGTGCTTATGACTATCATGTTATTCTTATCGACGATTTTATTAAAAAATTTGAGAAGGAATATAATTATTTCCCTGCACACGAGGAATTGTCTAAACTCTTGGGCAAAAAAAGTTTCATATTACTTGATGATGAATTTAGAGAGAAGTTAGATGGATACCAATCTGTTAATAAATGGTGGAATCATATAGGCATATCTACATTTATTTTAGATAGAGCTCGGGGATTTGATAATACAATAGATAATCCAATAATGAGCATACTTTTTGTTTTCGCCAAATCCTCAGACCGTCTTAAAGAATTTGCCGATTTGGTGAACGAATTTCCCATAGAGGATGCTGATAAAAAAGCTAGGGATGTGCGAGCAGGGTTTTTCTACGGAGCTTTTCAATATTCCCCAGAGGAGTTTGAAAAACGTCAAGAAGCAATAGAAGAATGCCAAAGATTTGTAGAAATGCTTTAGGAATGAATTCGGTTATTTATTTCTGAAGGTGGTTTTAATTCATTTTTTCAAAAGGCAGTTAAATCCTAAATTTAGCTGCCTTTTTATTTGTAAATTCAAGGGAAATTTGCTATAATAAACCAAGCTTCAGGTTTCAAGCTGCAAGTTACAAGTAAGAAACCTAAGCTTTAAGATTTCTTTTCTTTTCTTGCCTGCAGCCTGAAGCCTGTAGCTTGTAGCCTGCAGCCTGTAGAATCATGCTTCTTTTCGCCTTTAGCACATCCAGCGAAATGCTGAGTGTAGCTTTAATCAAGGACAATCAGGTAATTAAAGAGGGGAATTATTTTTTGGGTTTAAGGCATTCGGAAAGGCTTTTGCCGACAATAAAAGATATATTAGATGCCTCTTCCTTTTCATTAAAGGATATTGATACCTTTGCCATTGATATTGGGCCGGGTTCTTTTACCGGTTTGCGCATTGGTCTGGCAACTCTAAAAGGCTTAACCTTTGGAGAAAAAAAGAAGGTAATCGGAATATCATCTTTGGACGCGCTTGCAAAAAATGCCCAGCTGCAACTTGACTATTCCGATCATTTAATTTGTCCGATTATTGATGCCAGACAGGACAGGGTTTATACAGCGTTCTATGAAATTAGCAAATCTAACAAACTAAAAAGAAAAACAAAATATCAGGTAGTTAAAATCGGAAATTTGTTAAAGACGCTAAATAAGAAAAAAGTGGTATTCTTGGGAGATGGATTAGAGAAACATCAGGATTTTATTGCTCAACAAAAAAAAGAGGTAATTTTTCTCGGACGCAAATTTTGGTTTCCTTATGCCTCTATAATTGCCAAATTGGGTTTAGAGAAATTCAAAAGAGGTAAAAGCGATAATATTGATTCGTTATCGCCGATGTATTTGGTTCCGCCTGTGGTTCGAAAAAAATAGAAGCGTATAGCGGTTAGCGTATAGCGTATAGAAAGATAAGAAAGCTATAAATCTCAAGACTTTTTATTCTTTATTATTCGCTATCCGCTATGTGCTAAATTTAAATAAATGGAACACACATGGTTAGAAATAGACCTTTCAGCATTGAGATATAACCTTCGGCAGATAAAAAGGGGGCTAAACGGCAAAGCCGGCATATTGGCGGTAGTAAAGGATAATGCCTATGGGCATGGTATAATAAGGATTTCTCAAGCATTGGTTGAAGAAAAGATAGATTATCTCGGGATCTCTGATGTCAGCGAAGGAAGAGAATTAAGAGCGGTCGGGATTAACAGCCCCATTTTAAACTTAGGGCTTATTTCGCAAAAAGAAGAGGTGGAAGAAGTAGTAAATCTTAATATCAGCCAAACCGTATGCACAAAGAGAATATCTTGTTTGTTAGATAAAGAAGCGAAAAAAAGAAATAAAAGGATTAAGGTCCATCTTAAAATTGACACAGGAATGGGGCGGCTGGGGGCTTTTGTTTCGGAAGCAACAGAACTAACCGAGCATATCTGCAAGTTGAAAAACATGGAATTAGAGGGAATTTTTACCCATTTTCCTGATGCCGCCGACAAAAAATTTACCCTTTCTCAGATCAAAGGTTTTAATGCCTTTTTGCAAAAATTAACAAAACAGGGAATCAATTTTACCTATCAGCATAGTGCCAATAGTTTGGCTTTCTTAGGTCTTTCCAAATCTTGGTTTAATCTAATTCGCTCCGGGTTAATTCTTTATGGAGTTTATCCCCAAGCTTCTTTGCGCAAAAAAATAGAGCTAAAGCCGGTTCTTTCTTGGAAAACGAAAGTGGCCTACATAAAAGACATCCCAAAGGGATGGAGTGTGGGCTACGGAAGAACTTATACTGCCCAAAGGAAAGAAAGGATTGCCATTTTACCTGTTGGTTACGGCGATGGTTATTTTTATAGATTATCCAATAAAGGGAGGATTTTGATAAAAGGGAAATTTTTTCCTGTTGTTGGCAGTGTATGTATGGATACAGTAATGGTGCGTATAGATAAAGATATCAAGATAGGAGACGAGGTTGTTATAATTGGCAGACAGAAGGCTCAGCAAATAAAAGTAGAGGAGTTGGCTAAACTAAGCCAAACAATTCCCTATGAAGTAGTTTGCCGACTCAGCCAACTACCCCATAGATTTATTGACAAACTCAATAAACTCTAAGGTTACCAGTTACCAGCCACCAGTCACCCAGCTGGGAAACTGGGATGCTGGGAAACTGGGTAACCTTTTCACTCTCTTACAAACCCAATTAACTCCATAAACTCCATTAACTCCATAAACTCCATAAACTCTAAGAGGGTTGACAAAGGAGGCAAAGAAGGGTAAAATAAAACTATGAAACAGAAACTTAAGGGCGCTCAGATCTTAACAGAAACATTAAGAAAAGAGGGAGTGGAATATATTTTTGGCTATCCGGGGGGTTCAGTTTTACCTATTTTTGATGCTCTTTACGACTCTCCTATAAAATTTATTCTAACTCGCCATGAGCAGGGGGCGGCACACGCCGCTGATGGTTATGCCCGTGCTACAGGCAAAGTGGGAGTTTGCATAGCCACCTCTGGCCCTGGCGCTACAAATTTGGTTACTGGTATTGCTACTGCCAATATGGATTCTATTCCAATGGTTATCTTTACCGGACAGGTAAAGAGGAAAATGATTGGCAACGATGCTTTTCAGGAAGCTGATGTTACCGGAATTACCCGCCCGATAACCAAATATAATTATTTAGTTAAAGATACACAGAATTTGGCAAAGATAATCAGAGAAGCGTTTTATATCGCTTCCAGCGGCAGGCCGGGACCTGTTCTCATTGATTTGCCTGTAGATGTTACCATTGAAGAAGCTGTATTTGAATATCCTGCCAAGGCGGAAATGCGTAGTTATAAACCTACCTGCTTTGGTCATTCCGG
>DAOWIN010000007.1 GCA_030640885.1 Candidatus Omnitrophota bacterium | reverse complement strand
TAAGGCTATGGAAAGAAAATTGCTTTTCCCGACAAAATAAAAAAACAATCATGGCGGGGAGTATCTCTGTTTTTCTTTCCCCTTTAACCATCTGTTCTGTCAAAACTAATAAATCTTTTAGTTCCCAACAGCGCAAAATATCCCAAATAATCCTTTCTTTTTCTGCTTCCCTCGCTTCTTCTAAATCCTTCAACAGTCTTTCTAATTTCTCTAAAGAGATTATTTTTTTTAATGCCGCAAAAAATATTTTTTTCTCCTCTTCGCTTCTTCGCTCACTATCTTTGAGAAAAAGTTGCATAAGCTGATAACATTGTGAATACCATTTTTTCTCTAAAAGTTCACAGACCTTTTTTTGAAAATAAATCAGCACATCAGCATATTCCTGTTCATAAGAATAGGGGAGAAGCTCAAAAGCAATGTTGCTTTCTTCTTCTGAAGAATATAGAGACTCCTCCAAAAAATGTTTATCTTCCCTTGCGTTTCCCGAAAAATCCCCTACAATAGTTGCTATTGAAGATATGTAATCTTCTATATCTTCTTTTTTCTGCAAGCTACTTTTTTGTCTCAAATCTAAAACATGAGAAGTAAGAGAGGAGGGAAGCTGATTCACGCTATGTGAAATATCCGTTCTAATCCTTTCCCTATCTTGCATCGATTTCCCTGAAAGCAGCCGGCTCATTTCCTCAATTCCTTGATTGATAAATCTTGCTTTCAAATCTATATTTACATCTTTTTTAGCAATTTCGCTAAATGCTTCACTTATCTCCTCGGGTTTCTCCATAAGCTCCAAAACCCTAGAATATTCCTCATCGCTTTTTTCTGTTTTCTCTTCCGAGCCAGATTGTTCTCCTTCTATAGAAACCCCTTTATAATATAGCTTGGTTCCTTTTATATGAACAAGCCCCTTCTCTTTAAAAAATCCCTCAATGTTCTGCTGACGAATAAAATCATCTTTCAATGCTAAAATATCAAAAAAGGCTTTTATCTCTTCGGGAATTATACCTCTCTGCAATATGAGAACGGCTATACCTTTTCGATGCAAACTAACAGCGAACTGTTTAATCGCAAAATTTCTGTCTTGCAGCGCCTTGCCCTCATATATTATTTTATCTTGGGCAATAATCAAACTAATCTCTTTCTCTAAAATAGAATCCAACTTCTTGCACAATTCTGCGCATAATCGTTGGCGCACAGGATGCTCGGGAGTATAAATCCCTCCTTTCCTAAATGCGGCGCTTACTTCTCCCACTATTTCTTCTACTTTATCTATCTTCATGCTTCAATTTATTTATAAAATTTTCTATTTCTGCTAATAAATTTTTCTTTCTAAAATTCTTTTCTATCAATTCAACAATGGCACTTCCCACCACTACGCCATCCGCATTCATATTCTTAACTTCCTTAACTTGCCTTGAGTTAGAAATTCCAAACCCAACAACCACTGGTTTTGTGGTATTTTTTTTAATCTTTTCTATATTCTCCTTAATATCATCAGGCAAGCCTTTTCTTATCCCAGTAATTCCTATTCGTGAAACATAATAGATGAAACCCCGCGATTGTCGGCAAATCGCTTCTGTTCTTTTCTTTGTGGTAGTGGGAGCAATCATAAAAATCAGATCAATTCCCTTCTTATCTACGGCTTCTTTTATTTCTTTGCTTTCTTCTAAAGGTAAATCAGGAATGATTAACCCGTCAATGTCTGCATCGGAAGCCATTTCAGCAAATTTCTTTATCCCTAACTTATATATTGGATTAAAATAACTAAATAACACCATAGGAACTTTTATCCTACTTTTCATCTTTTTCAGCAAATTCAAAATTTTACTAAGAGAAACCTTCTGCAAAAGCGCTCGTTTAGAGGCCGCTTGAATAGTTAAACCATCGGCGAGGGGATCGGAAAAGGGCACACCTAATTCTAAAATATCCACCCCAAAAGCAGGAAGTCTTAAAATTAATTGCTCGGTAACCTTTAAGTTAGGGTCCCCAGCAGTAATAAAGGCAATAAACGCCTTCTTGCCCTGTTTTTTTAACTCTTTAAATTTTGCCTTAATTTTATCTCTCATATTAATTTTGTCATTCGTTATTCGGATTTCGTCATTTCTTCCTTCACTATCTCCATATCCTTATCTCCCCTACCTGAAAGACAGACAATCACAACCTCATTTTTCTTAAACTTCATTTTTTCCAAATAGGCAAAAGCATGGGCAGACTCTAACGCCGGAATTATGCCTTCAGTTTGTGAAAGCATTTTGAGCGCTTTTAATGCCTCTTTATCAGTTACGGAAAAATACCTACATCTGTCAATTTTTTTATAATAAGAATGTTCCGGACCTACGGCTGGATAATCAAGCCCGGGAGCTAAAGAGTGGGCAACCTTAACCTGCCCATCCTTATCCTGCAAAAGATAAGTTTTGCTGCCATGCAAAATTCCTAAATTTCCTTGAATAAGCGTAGCGGCATGCTTGCCCGTTTTTATTCCTGTTCCTCCAGCTTCTACGCCAATAAACTTAACCTTTTTTTGAGCAAAAAAAGGATGAAATAAACCGATGCTGTTGGAACCGCCGCCAACGCAAGCAATTAAGTAATCGGGCAACCGTTTTTCTAATCTTAAAATTTGTTTTTTGGCTTCTCTGCCAATTATTGATTGGAAATCGCGGACAATTAACGGATAAGGATAAGGTCCAACTACAGAACCGATTAGATAGTAAGTAGTGCGCACATTAGTTACCCAATCGCGAATTGCTTCATTACAAGCATCCTTTAGGGTTTTGCTCCCGCTATCTACCGGAATTATCTTTGCTCCTAATAATTTCATCCGAAATACATTTAAAGATTGTCTTTTGATGTCTTCCTTTCCCATATAAACTTCGCAGGGTAAATCAAACATTGCGGCAGCAGTGGCTACAGCTACTCCATGCTGGCCCGCTCCTGTTTCGGCAATTATTCTCTGTTTTCCCATCCAGCGCGCTAATAAAATTTGCCCCAAGGCATTGTTTATCTTGTGTGCGCCGGTATGGCAAAGGTCTTCTCTCTTCAAATAAATTTTAGCTCCTATTTTCTTGCTCAAACTTTGCGCAAAATAAAGCGGTGTAGGCCGTCCGACATATTCTTTTAAATAATAATCTAATTCCCGGCGAAAATTTTTATTCTTTTTAAGCTCGCTATACTTTCTTTCCAATTTTTCCAAAGCGCTTATTAAGGTCTCGGGAACAAATTGTCCGCCGAATTCTCCAAAATAACCTTTTTTATTCAACATTCTTTACTTTCTCCTTCGCTATAGAAACAAAATCCTTCATTAATTGCCAAGATTTTTTTCGAGCCTTTTCCTCTACGCCGCTGCAAACATCTACCATCCAAGGATTTACTTCTTCTATCGCCTTTTGGAGATTATCCAAGTTTAAACCTCCAGACAAAATAATCCTTTTGCCTAATCCCTTTGCCTGTCTTGCCAAATTCCAATTACACAACTTCCCCGTACCGCCCATTTTCCCTGC
>DAOWIN010000099.1 GCA_030640885.1 Candidatus Omnitrophota bacterium | reverse complement strand
TCAATCTCGGAAAATTTGTTTACGCCTAAAGCCATATCTTTCAGATCAAGAACACGGTATTTTCGCTACACGCGCTCCGCATCGTCCCAATAAATTAGGAATGAGTCTTGTTCGACTGGTAAGAATTAAAGATAATATCCTTCATGTCAACGATCTTGATATATTAAATGGTACACCTTTACTTGATATCAAGCCGTATATACAAAGGTTTGATTCAAAGAAAAACACTAGATCGGGGTGGCAAAACACTATTTCAGATGATGCTGCCTCTATGCGAGGGCTGAGACATTTTAAGAGATAGAAAAAAATCTAACAAGGCACTGCACCTGATTGTTACCCGTCGCCTTTGGCGTCGGCTACCAGCAGGTGAGCTTGAATGTTAGAACAAAAAAATATAAAAAAACTTGACATATATGCATATTTGATGCATAATAATGCATATATATTGTATTAAAGGGGGTGCTATATGAGAACAACATTGAATATTAAAGACGACTTGATTGAAAAAGTATCAAAACTTACGGGAATCAAAGAAAAAACCACTCTAGTCAGATTAGGTTTGGAAGCATTAATTGCTCGGGAAAGTAGTAAAAGGCTGGCTAAATTAGGGGGGACTGAAAAAAATTTACATATTATACCCCGCAGGAGAGTGAATTAATGGTTCTTATTGATACATCAGTATGGGTTTCTCATTTACGCAATGGTAATTCTAAACTTGAGCAACTTCTGAATGATGGTGATGTAGCTTGCCACCCTTTTATTATTGGAGAACTTGCATGCGGTAATATTAAGAACAGAAGAGTAATTTTGTCGTTGTTTAGTTCTCTCCCTATGGTTAGTATGATAGATAATGAAGAAGTATTATTATTTATTGAAAAAAAGGGCTTAATGGGTAAAGGTCTTGGTCTTATTGATGTTCATCTTCTTGCAGCTGCGTTATTAAGTGAAGTTTCTCTGTGGACTTTAGATGCTAAGTTACAACATGAAGCTTCTATATTAGGGATAGCATATAAATATTAATAGATAACAAATCAATGCACCTGACATTTTTCCGCTATGCTTCAAAATGCAGGTGAGCTCAAGTGTTAGACAAAATAAAGGAAATATTTACATCCTATGCCAAATGAAAAAGAAAGTTACCAGTTACCAGTCACCAGCGAAGAAAAAGAAAAGTGAAAAGTATAAAGAAAGACCTTGAGTCTGAAGAGCCTCGCCCAAAAATTTATCAATTTTGACATTCTGCCAAAATTGAGTTAGGTAGTATATTAGTAAGATTTATCAATTTTGACATTCTGCCAAAATTGAGTTAGGAGGTATCAAATGACAGTTGATATATTGCGTGGAGTATTAGGATGGTGTGCTATAATTAATATGGGATTATTGCTGTGGTGGTTTTTATTGTTGGTATTTGCTCATGATTGGGTTTATCGCATACATAGCAAGTGGTTCAAAATTCCAGTAGAAACATTTGATGCAATTCATTATGCTGGTATAGCTTTTTTTAAAATAGCTATATTTGTTTTTAATATTATTCCCTATTTTGCGTTACGAATTGTAACATAAAATAATAACATCTAACCATTCAATCGAGCGGATGCTTCGACGTGTCCTTCGGGTTTGCTCACCACCACCGATTTCGCGCGTTAGTAAAGTAGTAAAATTAAATGAAAATAGCCGTTGTGTTCAATCGCTGTGTAGAGATTGGTGATAGATAAAAGAGAATATGCCCGAGCTTCCCGAAGTAGAAACAATCAAGAGGGATTTAGAAGATACAATTATCGGCAAGAAAATTGCGGATGTAGAGATAGGGGTTGCCAAGATTATAAAAGAACCGAGTCCGCAGGAATTTATTGAAGGAATACAAAATAAAGAAATTAAAAAAATTCTCCGCCGCGGCAAGGTACTTATTTTAAAACTCTCTGCGCAATATTTGATTTTTCATTTGCGAATGACTGGACAGATTATTTATGGAAATAAAGACGAAAAAAGCAAGGTTTGTTTCCTTCTTTCTAATGGCAGATACCTAAATTTTCTTGACCAGCGGGTGCTTGGTGAGATAAAATTGGTAAATGATTGGCAGGAGTTGCCTTTTATCAAGCAGATGGGTCCCGAACCTTTAGAAGAGGAGTTCACTTTAGAGAGATTCCAACAGATGCTGAAGGAAAAGAAAACAAAAATAAAACCTTTGCTTATGGAACAGGGTTTTATTGCCGGTATTGGCAATCTTTATGCCGCTGAGATACTATTTAAAGCAAAAATAAATCCTTCACATCCAGCCAACAATCTAACTTTACCAGAGATAAAGAGAATTTATCCAGCGATTAAAAAGGTTTTGCGGCAAGCGATTAAATATCGGGGTTCATCAGTAGATACCTATCGCGATGCCCGCGGTGAAAAAGGGAAATTTGAACAAAAGATTCAAGTCTATGGTCGAAAAGGAAAGCCTTGTTTTGAATGCGGAGGTTTGATTGAAAGAATAAGTTTAGGCGGGCGGGGGACATATTTTTGCCCGCAATGCCAAAAGGGTTAAAATAAAAGCTCTCCGATGTAACATCGGGGGTAAGGAAAGGAGGAAACCAAAATGGTTATTTGTAATAGTTTAGAGAAAAAGGAGAGAATTTATGGTTGGAAAAGGAAGGCGAAAAATAGCGTGTTTATGTTTGTAGGCTTGCTTATGCTTATGGGTCCGCTTTTTGGTTGCGCTCGTATTCAAAAACTTGAGCAAAGAATGGACGAACAAACTCCAGAACTGCTTTTGTGCAAAAAGCAGATAAAAACATTGGAAGAAAGCATAAAAGCTCTTTCTTATGGAGCGGATAGTTTTCGTTTAGATGTTGATGCTTACAAGGCAAAGGTTAGGCAAGTTGAGAACAGGGTAGAAGAATTAGAAAATACCTTAACTGATAAGATATATTTGAATCTTCTTTTGAACGAGCAAGAATCGCTTAAAGATAGGCTTTCAAAGATAAAAGAGATGATAAAAAAAATTAAAGGGCAGTCTTTGGAGATTGAACAAAATAGATCTAATAATGAGACCGTTAAATAAAAAAGGCTTAATTTGCAAGAAGGTTCAACAAAGAAGCAAATAAAGTTTTCATTAATTTGGTAAAGGAATGTAAAATTTCAAAAATGTTTCAAACAAAGACAAAAATTTTTTCCAATATTCAGGTAACCGAGAATTATTTCAAGATGTGTTTAGATGCCTCGGCAATTGCCCAAAAGGCACAGCCGGGGCAATTTATTTATGTGCGGGTTAATGACAAAAACGAGCCGCTTTTAAGAAGGGCGCTCAGTATACATAGAATAAGTCACCAGTCACCAGAGTTACCAGTTGCCAGTCACCAGTTAAAAAACAAAGAAAAGTCCAACCTGATTGAGATTTTGTATAAGATAAAGGGGATAGGAACGAAAATTTTAAGTGAGAAAAAAGCAGGAGAGGAATTGGATATTATTGGTCCTTTGGGAAACGGATTTAACCTATCCGCTATCCGCCCGCCTAGCCGAGCTGGCGAGGCTGGCTATTCGCTATCCGCTATCTTGGTTGCTGGAGGAATTGGTGTAGCACCACTAATTTTTCTGGCAGAAAAATTAACCCGCAACCTGCAACCTGCAACCCGCAATCCTATTTTAGTATTAATTGGAGCAAAAACAAAAAAAGAAGTTTTATGCAAGAATGATTTTGAAGATTTAGGCTGTGAGGTGAAAGTTAGCACTGATGACGGAACTTTCGGCGAAAAAGCGTTAGTTGCTGACTTGTTAAAGGATTTATTAGCTTCTCGCAACCCGCAACCCGCAACCCGTATTTACGCCTGCGGTCCTACGCCAATGCTAAAGGAAATATCCAAAGTTAGCCAACAGTATAAAATTTCCGCGCAGATTTCCTTAGAGGAAAAAATGGCATGCGGGATTGGTGTTTGCCACGGCTGTGTGACAAAAGTCACCAGTCACCAGTCACCAGTCACAAGTAAAAAAACAGAAAAACAGGAAGATTTCATCTATAAGCGCGTTTGCAAAGATGGGCCGGTGTTTGATGCCCAAGAGGTAATTTGGGGATAAAATGCTTCACTATCTTATTGACGGTTATAATG
>DAOWIN010000034.1 GCA_030640885.1 Candidatus Omnitrophota bacterium | reverse complement strand
CAGAAACAATGTAATTGCGCTGGTTAAGGTAGTTTTCCCATGGTCAACATGGCCAATAGTACCAATGTTGATATGGGGTTTAGTGCGTTCAAATTTTTCTTTTGCCATAATTTCCTCCTTTCCTTCCATCCGCCTGAGGCGGATGAGCCTGCGATAGTGAACGTGAGCGAACGGACGCAGGATAAAGGTCTTCCTGCGGAATGAGCAAATCGCATGAACACAGAATAAAAAATTCCAGATTTTACTTTTGGTAGACTTGGAGCCGACGGTCGGGCTTGAACCGACGACCTACTGCTTACCATGCAGTTGCTCTACCACTGAGCTACATCGGCAATAGGCGAACAGGCTTAACAGCATAAGTTATAACGGCTTCAAGCAACTACCTTATTTGCCGCTCATGTAAAATAAACCTTTTTGGGATTGCTATGCCTGCTTCATTTTGCGGTTTAATAATAAAACAACCTTTAGGAATTTAAATTAATTTATAATGTAGATATAAAAAAACAAAAACACCCCTTTTTCTCTTTTAGAGAATACCTTTTTGGGGCTAATCTTTATTTTTTAAAAGACACCTTTTCCTCTACTGTTTAAATATATTAACACCTTTTAAAAAAATGTCAAGAACTTTTTTGCAGCCCTTAAATTTCTACTTTTTCTTATCTCTTCTCTCAATCATTCTTTTATCGCGAGCATTACTCTTTTTGCGTCTTTTTCCTCTGCGTTTATCTTCCACCCAAATACTTCCCTTAAAAGATTTAGCGTATTTCTTCAATTCAGCACCCAACTCGCCAATTTGGGCAACATGTGCAACCTTTCTGTGAATATTGCTTACTACAGCAATGGAGATGCTCATTAAAGGAAATTTTCTCACCTTGCCTTGACGAGTTTTGCTAATAATATAACCATTTTCCCGATCTTCAGCATCATATAAAGCAGGAATTTGTTTGTCGAAACTTTTAATTGCCTCTTCGCAAAGAGATTCAAACTTATCCGGGGTAGTAACCAAAATGAAATCATCACCGCCAATATGCCCGATAAAATCAGCGGGGTTACCTTTAGTTTTTACTGCATTGCTTAAAATATTGGTTGCCTGCTGAATAGCTTTATCTCCTACTTCAAAACCATAGCAATCATTAAATGCTTTGAACTCGTCTATATCTACATAACAAACAGCAAAAGGAAGTTTGCGGGCAACACAATCTCTTAATTTTCTATTTACTGAAATATTGCCAGGCAATTTAGTAAGGGGGTTAGCATCTAAAGCTTCAATAGTTTCCTGATGCAAATAAATGTTGCTGAGCGCTATCCCTGTTTGCTCTGCCAGAATGGAAAGAAACTCTAAATCTTGCTCATCAATTTTATCATAATGCAACCCGTTGCCTACAAAAATGGAACCGGCAATACTGCCTTGCGCAATTATAGGAACAATGGCAAAAGAAGAAACATTAAAAAAGGAACCTATTTTTTCTTCTAACTTGGAAGAAAAAGAAGAAATATCTTCTACCAATGTAGAACTCCTTTTGGCGAACACCTCTTTAATCTCTTTTTCTTCCAAAAAGGAAAACAAGATTTTCCCATCATTTATTTTTTGTTGCTCTTGGAGATTATAACCTTCTCCGCTGCAATAATTAATTTTGTGGCTTTTTTTGTCAACAAGAAAAATTGCGCTTTTCTCAAACTCTAACCGCTCTACTAGAGCCTTGCTAATGCTTTTTGCTATCTTATCCAAACTATACTTCAAATTAAATCTTTGCGTAGAAGGGTCAAAGAAATTCTTGGTATTGCTGATCACCCTTCCAATATCCTGCAGAATGTATAAACCGCTGATTCTCTTGCTTAATTCCTCCTCTGTTTTGCCTAATCTTAGATCTGTTTGTACAATCAACTTCGCCTGCTCGTCAAGGTCATTGTACAAATCTTTTAATTCTAACAAAGCTTTCACCTTTTTTTCTTTCTCCATTCTTTCTTTCGCTTCGGAGAAAAAGAGAAAAGAAAGAGAAAAAATGAGAGAAGCATAACTAATCAATTTTAACTCTAACCGCGAAGAGAAAAAAAGGGATAAAGAAAGCAAGGAAAACAAAACAAGAATTTTAATTTTTAAAGGCACAATTTCCTCCTCAGAATGCAAAAGTTAAAATGACAAGGTAAAAATTATCTTGTTCCCCACTTCCAATACAGTGGCAAAATGTTCTTCTTTCTTTTCTGCTCTCTGCATTCGGATTTCGGGTTTCGTCATTCGGATTTCTGTTTTCTGTCTTCTGTCTTCTGTAGACTGTAAACTGTGGCTTCACTCTCCCAGCGTTAAAATTACCACCGCTTGATTATGAGAATAAGTCTGTCCCAAATTTATCTCTCCGCCTAAAGGAGCCTGCTGACTATAACCATAAAAACCGATTAAAGGAGTTTTAGTCAGAGCCTTTCCGATCTCCTCTATTTCTTCGTCTCGCCTTGTTCCTAAAAGCTTGCGACGGGAGGCAGAATTGAATATAATTCCTAAATTCGCTTTTTGTGAAGATGTTCCCTGAGCCGCTTCCCATGCCGCATCTTTGGCGGCTTGGATAGCTAATTCCTTATTGCTCATCATTAACCTAACCATTCTACCTTCGGGAATATCAGAGGAAAAAACCAATGAACCATCTAAATGAATGTCAAGAATATTGCGCACCAAATATTCCTTCTCTCCTGGGATTAACATTCCTAAAGGATAGCTGATAATCATCTTTAACAAATATCTCTTTTCCAAATCGTTTATGCGGTTACCAAAGTAATTTTGGTAGACCTCAATAGCTGGCTTTTTATTTATTTCCCAAATAATATTCTTTTCTGCACGCGTTACTTTATAGGGCCGACCTAATGGCCGCCAGCCATGCCGTATGCCAAATCCTATCTTTGGCGCTTGGATTAACACTCCCAAAACACTTCGGCTAAAAATTTTATCATTGTAATACTGATAGGTTTTTTGAAATAAAAAGTTATCCGCGGCCGCCCCTCCTAAAATAGGATAACTCGTGCCCAAAACTTCCTGAATTCCGTGCACAATATCGGTAATGTTTTCAGACAAACCATCGGAAAAGAGAATGAGAACCTCTTTGTTTTTGCCTTTTTTAGTTAAATTTCGCCTAAGCGTCTCTGCTATTTTCCGCCCTTTTTGACGAGGCAATATTTCAACATCCCTTTCTAAATGAGCAGTAAAATTTAAACTATTCGATTTTATTGCAACAATAACGACACTCATCTGGTGGCTTCCCTCGGAAATTATCTCGCCTGCATCACTGCAACCAAATAAAGGAATCTTGGGAATAATTGACCGCACACCCTTAAGCATTTGCAAATTAGCAAACTTCGCTGAGGAAAAAAGAAAGCATAAATCTGGATTCCCTTCGCCTAATTCAGCTAAGGCTTTTTTAGCAACCTCCTCGCCAGCAAGAAAAAAATCCCTTGTCTTACTTAATCCTATTCCAACTTTAAACATCTTTCAGAATCCACCAGTTTCCCAGTCGCCCAGCTTCCCAACTGGGAAACTGGTTGCTGGGGAACTGGGAGACCATTTTTATAGTCTCTCTACCTTTTCTCTATCTATTCCTTTAACACCGCTTAAAACATTACGCGTATCCAAAATACAGGAGGAATTTCGCACAACGAAATTATAATCTAAAGAGTGGCCACTAACAATAATCAAACAATCCTGCTGGCTTAAAAATTTTTTATCTAAAGAACGAGAAACAAGTATTTTGTTTCCGAGCTTTATTTCTTTGATAAAAGGGTCGGAATAAGAAACTTGCGCCTTTTTTTTGGCTAAAATTTTAATAATCTCAATTGCTGGCGATTCTCTAATATCGGCAATATCCTTTTTGTAAGTAATACCTAATATAGAAATTTTGCTCCCGCGAAGTGTTTTTTTTCTTTTTTTTAAAATCTCCTTTACCCGTTCAATTGTATAAACAGGCATTGCTAAATTAATTTCATCAGCAAGCCGAATAAACCGAGTTTCTATCCCCTCTAATTTCGCCTTATAAGAAAGATAAAGAGGGTCAACAGGCAAACAGTGGCCACCTATGCCGGGTCCCGGGTAAAAGGGTAAAAAACCAAAGGGCTTTGTTTTAGCAGCGGCAATAACCTCCCATACATCAATAGCTAATTTATTGCAAATTCTTGCCATCTCATTGGCAAGCCCAATATTTACCGCCCGAAAGGTATTCTCCCATATCTTGGTCATCTCGGCCACCTCTGAAGAAGAAACGGGGACAACCTTTGTTATAATCTGTTTATAAAGAAGTTCGGCTATTTTGGTGCTTTCCTTATTTACCCCACCAACAATCTTGGGAATATTCTTTGTTTTATACTTCTTATTCCCCGGATCCACCCGCTCAGGGGAAAAGGCGAGCAGAAAATCCTTGTCTCCTTTTAATCCACTTTTTTCTAATAAAGGCAAAATTATACCCCGTGTAGTGCTGGGATAAGTAGTGCTCTCTAAAATTACCAGTCCTCCCTTTTTTATATATCTGCTAATCTCCCTGACTGCTTTCAAAATAAAGGAAATATCAGGTTCACGGCTTTTGCTCAATGGGGTAGGCACAGCGATAATTGTTATATCTATCTTCTCCAATCTGTAGTCAGAGTAACATTTTAATAACCCTTTTTTCAGCAAAGGTTTTAATGTTGCTGAAGAGATATCGAGAACATAGGAAATGCCCTGCTTTATCTTTTTAATCTTTTGTTCGTTGGTATCAATACCGATAACCCTAAATCCCTTTTGGGCAAATTCTACTGCTAAAGGAAGTCCCACATAGCCCAAACCGATGATTGCAATAACCGCTTCCTTCCGAAGAATTTTTTGTTTTATTTCTAAACTCTTCATTTAATATTCAAACCCCGATTATCTCTTATGTCGTGTTTTAACTTTTTGATATCTCCGCCGCATTCCCCGGCAGTGCCTTTATTCTAAAAATTAGCAAAAGCGCACTGTTGTTTTTTGTCTCGTGCTTTTTGAAATCGTAATTCAACTCTACTATCCAACAGGGTAATTCGTGAACTACTTTGTATCCGTGAACCGCACTGTAGCCCTCACGCAGGGGATTTTTTTGTTTAATGAAATCGTATCTCTCGTAAATTCCTATCCTCCACAAGGAGTTTAAAACGCAATTGAGTTCTCCACTCAATTCATGGCGCTCCAATTCTTGATAACGACTGCCTAAAGTGAAATCCCACCTCTCCCCTTTGGTAGTTATATCTGCATTTACTGTTTTAAACCGATTTTTAAAAGCAACGCCGCGGGCATAAGAATCATAACTGGTATCAATATTCATATTCAACCAATCGTAGGGATTAAGATCTAATTCGCCTGTTATATCATCGAGCTGGTGCCCCTCTGTATGCATCTTACAATCTGTTCCAACTGTTAAACTGGCTAAATTTACTACTTTCCTTTTTTCTTCGCTAATATCGTAAAGGGGATAAACCTCGCCTAAATCTTCATTCTTAGAAAACTTCCGCACCTTCCTCTTTGTCTGCAAAATATTTTCCAAAGTTAGGGTAATTGCATTTTGTTTGCCGATACTATCCACACCATCAAATTGGTAAAGCCGCGACGCAGAAAGCTTGGGCTCGTGAATATAGTTATAACTCGCCTTGGGTTTAATAATATGCTTTAGCTTATTGACCTCTATTCCCCAAAGCTCGCTTTCAAAATCATATATCCTAAAAAAACGGGTGCTTAAATCTAAGCCGCCATAATATACCCCGCGAGTCATATCCTCTTTGCCATTTTTGTCTTCATTATAATATGTCTGCCTTGTTCCTACATAGGGCCGCACATCTAAAAAGTTCCATAAACGGCTAATCTGATAAGAAAGTTGATTGTAGGTATCTAAACGGCGCGCCTTCTCGTCGTTCTGTTTATAATCAGCGTATTCTTTATAAAAATTATTAAAACTGCTTTCATTCTGAAAATAAAAATTGGTTTCTCCTAATCGTGTATCCGGAAGGTCAAATTTTAATTCAGGGAATTGCTGAACAACCGTCCAAAACCTGTTCATTCTCTTTTTAACCTTCGCACTCAAAACATAATCCCCTGGTGAATAAGTCAGCGAAATATAAGAGGCAGGTTGGGACTCCTTTTCATATTCTGCTTCAAAATAATCTTTGTTAAACTCAGCATCGCTGAAACGGTGATATTCTAAACGCAAATCCGTGTCCTTGTTCATCTCATAATAATGCTTTAACTCTACCCTAAACTTCTCCTTCTCTATAGCCTCGCCCTCTTTTTCCAATGTCTCCCGCTCGTAGATATAATATGTTTTTAATTCCCCTTCACCAAAATTGGAAAAATATTCGTAATCGACTCCTTCAGCAAGGCCCTTGCGTTCATAGTAATCAAGGAGAAAATGCCCTTCATTTCCATCAATATTGAAACGAGAGGCGCTCTTTGCAAATGTGCCCCAGTCTTTAGTATGACCGCCGCTAACCCTGATATGCGGACGATTACCCTTTAAGGAATATGAATAAAAGGGAAGGTAAAAAAGAGGAAATTTGCCTACCCAAAAAATGACATTCTTTGCCCGCACTCTCTTCTCTAAAACAATGCCAATCTTTTGTGAGTATATTTTATAATCGGCGCAGTGCCGCTGTCGGGGATCGCAGGTGGTAACATAACCCTTATGAATTTCAAATTTATTATCGGAAAGCTTGTCTATTTTCTTCCCTTTGCCATACCAAATTGGAGAGGATAAAACTGCATTGTCCAAACCCCCTGTTTTAGTATCTAAATTATAAAACAGGTTTCCGCCGGTCATTTCGTTTTCTCCTTCGCTTAAAACTACCTTGCCATAAGCATAGCTATCTTTTGTCTCCGTATTTACCCTTAACTCATCGCAGGTTATTTTAGTGCCTTCGTAGACAACTACCACATTCCCGCTGGCAATAATTTCTTTTCCATCTTGAGAATATTCTATTTTATCAGCTTGGCAGGTAATTAATTCTTGCTCGGCGGAGGCGGAAAAACAAAGGACAGAGAACAGAGAACAGAGAACAGAAAATAGAAAAATCCGCAGACTATAAATTGCTCCTTTCCTATCTTTTCTTTTCTGTCTTCTGTAGACTGTAGACTGTAGACTGTAGACTGATTTCATCACGCAATCGCTTCTTCGGTTTGGCAATCAAAATAATAGCATTTCTTGCTGTTGAATATTAAATCCATATTCTCGCCTACATTAAGTTTTTGCGGATCAATCTGAGCAGATTCTACACGCACATTAAAATTTTTTTCGTTTATACTAAAACTTAGAAAAATATCTGCGCCCATTGGTTCAATAGTCTCCAATCTGGAACGGATGGCTGTTTCTTCCTTTGCTAAAGAAGAAATATTCAGATAGATATCTTCCGGTCTTATCCCCAAAATTATTTCCTTTTCTTTCATAGATTCTAATTTCTTAAGATGGGAACAAGAAATTTTAATTTGCATATTATTTGCTTGAAAATACGAATTTTTGTTTTGCGGAATAATCCTCCCTTCGAAAAAGTTCATTGGCGGACTACCAATAAATCCGGCTACAAATTTATTCACCGGCTGATGATAAAGAGCAACAGGAGTAGATAATTGTTGAATCGTCCCTTCTTTAATTACGGCAATGCGTTCACCCATAGTCATTGCCTCAATTTGGTCGTGGGTAACATAAATCATCGTAGTCTGCAGCCGCTGATGAAGCCTTTTTATCTCGCTACGCATCTGCACCCTAAATTTGGCATCTAAATTACTTAACGGCTCATCAAAGAGAAAAACCGACGGTTGGCGGACAATTGCCCTTCCTAATGCCGCCCTCTGTCTCTGCCCGCCGGAAAGAACGCGCGGTTTTCTATTCAACAAATCAGATATTCCTAAAATCTCTGCCGCTTCAGCAACCCTTTTTGTAATTACCTTAGGGGGATGTCTATGCAATTTTAAACCGAAAACAAGATTCTGCCGCACGGTCATATGTGGATAAAGGGCATAGTTCTGGAAAACCATGGCAATATTTCTATCTTTAGGAGCAATATTGTTCACTAATTTTTCGCCAATATATATATCCCCACTGCTAATCTCCTCCAATCCGGCTACCATACGCAAAATAGTAGATTTGCCGCAACCCGAAGGTCCCACCAATGCAAGGAACTCCTTATCTTTAATCTTTAAGTCTATATTATTAGCGGCTTTTACACCATTAGGATAAATTTTGGATACACTTTTTAAAATAACTTCTGCCATTTTACCTCACTTCGCTCGGCACATGATTGTTCACCCCGTTAGAAGTCCTGCTAGAAAAAATTTTAGGGAAATTTTTTCTATTGCTTAAAGAAATGCACCAACCGCAAAATCTTTCTTTAATGAATAACAAATTAAGTCTTGTCAAAAACCAGACTTCTAACGGGGCAAGCAAATTAATGCCGATTACATAGATTAAATTTTAAATGTTCAAACACTCCAACACCTGTTTTAACACCCCCTTTAACTTCCGACGGTCAACAATCATATCAATTAACCCATGTTGGAGAAGAAATTCTGACTTTTGAAAACCTGCCGGCAGCTTCTGTCGAATTGTTTGTTCAATCACCCGCGGACCGGTAAATCCAATCAATGCCCGCGGTTCGGCAATAATCACATCTCCCAATGAAGCAAAAGAAGCCAGCACCCCAGCCATAGTAGGATTAGTAAGAATGGAAATAAACGGAATGGAGCTTGTATCAAGCTTGGAAATAGCCGCGCTAGTTTTGGCCATTTGCATTAAACTAAGCATTCCTTCCTGCATTCTTGCTCCTCCGCCAGAACCGGAAACAATAACTAAGGGTATTTTTTTGCTTTTTGCCCGTTCAGCCGCCTGCGTAATTCTTTCACCTACTACCGAACCCATCGAACCCATCATAAAACGAGAATCGGTAACAGCTAAAATTACTTTTTTGTTGTCTAAGTGTCCTTCTCCTACCAAGCAAGCTTCGTCTAATTCTGTCTTTTTTTGCTCTTCGGCAATTTTTTCTCTATAGTCCTTTACAGCTGTAAAGTTGAGTGGGTTAGCAGTTTTAATCCCTTGAGAAAATTCCTTAAAATCTTTCCCTAAAAGACTGCTTATTCTTTCCCGCGCCCCAAGAGTAAAATGATAGGCGCATTTTGGGCAAACCCTCAAATTCTCGCGCAGGGTCTTTTTAAAAAGAATCCCTCCACAGTCTGGGCATTTAAGCCATAATCCGTGTGGAATATCCTTCTTTTTAGTAGAGAAAAATAAAGGCACGGCTTCCTCGCTTCGTTCAGTCGTCGAAAATTCCAAATCCCAATTTCCAAATCCCAAATAAATTCCAATAATCAAATTCCAATGCGGGTTTGGAATTTGAATTCTCTATTCTATTATTATCTATTTTCCCTCTTCTTATCCCTATAAGTATAGATTAATAATGTTCCAACAAGCAGAATTGGTATTGTGTATCTAAAAACACTCTCCCAGTTTATTCCTCCCCCATAACTTCTACGAACTCCTCGTTGTATATCATACCTTACTTGATATCTTGGAGGAGAAAGCACCAATAAACAAATTGCCACCGTTATTGACCATACGGTTATTAATTGTTTTTTATTCATCGTACGCTCCGTTGTGTATTTTCTAAACTTTCTTCTTATCTCACAACTTCTCGATAATATCTAAATACTCATCCCGACTGATTTTTAGTATTCTCAAATTATTCAAGATAACAAAAATCGGGATAGAAGTGATTTTGGGAATAACTACGGGTCTCTTTAAATCGGCTCTCTGATAAATAAGATGGTCGCCTTTTTGCCTTATAAACTCACACCCCATATATTTTAAAAATTTATCAAATCTTTTATAGTGAACAGGTGTTAAGCGTGGCATGGCACCTTAAATGTCTCTTCCGTTTGACTGATTATGCGGGGAGGTATCCAACCGTCCTTGGGCTTGCGGAGTTTTCTCCAACCGCACTCTGCCAAAACATCCTCCAAAGTTCCCATCTTCTCCAGTTCTTCAAAAAAGATATTGGTCAACTCTTCAAACCTCTCTTTGGCTTTATCAAAAGTATCTGCACAAGTAGAAATATCCAAAGCCGGCGTATAGGCAATAAATTTACCACCTTCTTTTAAGAATATAACCGGTAATTTTACATCCATAAAACGCATATTCCACCTTTCTTACCCCACCTACTTCCATGTCATTTCTAATATACTTTACTTGCGCTTTATAATCGCAAGTAGGCAGTAGAAGTGAGTGGGGTCTGCCAAATATTTATGGCTTCGGACAGGTGCCTACCTGCTAATTAAAATAGGGATACGAAATATTTTCATCAATCTTCCAGATATCCTCGTTGCCATCATCGCTACGCTCCGTAAAATCCCACCAATGCGTCGGGTCGGTTGGATCATCTGGATCTATTATCGGATGGTAGGTCGCTTCCTGTTTCATCTGTATTGTTGTTTTACCTGTTCCACCATCACTAGCTCCTCGACCTGATGTTTGAGTGTCCCAGTAAGAATTGGTAACCGTTCCACCGTTCCAATTCCAACCAACTAAGCCACCAGTCCTAAAAATACCATTGACACTGCCGGTAGCATAAGAATTAGTAACTGGTCCTTGATTGTCAGCAACTAAACCACCAACTATCAGACTACTGTTAACATCGCCGGTAGCATAAGAATTAGTAACTGATCCAGTATTCCAACCAACTAAGCCACCAGTGTATTTGACACCATTCACTACTCCAGTAGAATAAGAATTCTTAATTGTTGAATGATTAGCGCCAGCTAAACCACCAATTTCTCTTACGATGCCAGTTACTGCTCCAGTAGAATAAGAATTCTCGATCATTCCATTGCCTGTCCAACCAGCCAGACCGCCAATTGTGTTGTTTCCACTGACACTACCAGTAGAATGAGAATTGATAATTGTTCCGAACCAGTTAGCACCAACTAAGCCACCAATTTCCCTATCACCAGTTACCTTTGCAGTAGAATAAGAATTAATAATTGTTTCGGCGTTATTACCAGCTAAACCACCAACCTTGTTACTACCAATTACCACTCCAGTAGAATAAGAATTGGTAATTGTTGCGTTATTCCAACCAACCAAGCTACCGGTGTTCTCACCACCCTTTATATTAACATCTTTTAAGCCAACATCCTTGATATCACCAAGGATAGAGCCAAATAAACCAACAATAAAAGTAGAAGGTCTATTTATGTAGAGATTTTCTATCTTATGACCTCGGCCATCAAAGCTTCCGGTAAATTTATTATCATGATCCTTGCCAACCGGCGCAAAACCTTTCATATCTCCCCATGTTCCACCAACTTTCCAGCTGGGATTAGCAGGATTTGTCATCCCGCACTCAATATCCTTTGCTAAACAATAATCTGCGGCTAAGTCATTTTGCATATCTTGCAATCCTTGGCAGGTAGAAATACAAGGCTCCACAAAGATTGTGGTTAAAGCAACTCTAAGACAGTAACCGGGAACAGGGGTTAATAAAAGAAAAAATACTGCCCATAGCAATAAGAAAAATGGATTACGGCTATATCTTTTAAGCATCATTTCCTTTTTTTTCCTTTCTCCGACGGAAGCGTCGGAGAGCCTGCGAGAGTGAACGAAGCGAGCGGAGCAGAATAAAGGTCTTTCTTCTCCATTCTCTATCTTCTTTGCCCCGCATACTTACACCCACTTCCATCCACTTCCACCTCGTAGGTGGAAGTGGATGGGGTCTGCCAAATTTTTATTTATGGCTATTTCGGACAGGTGCCATTTGCCTGCCAATTCAAGCAGGGATAATAATTACCCACTGGAGTAATCGTATCCATTTTCCAAGTAGCCCCATCAGCGGGCACGCTCTCAAATGCCCAGCCTGTAAAGTTATCTTCATCTTTCATGTCTGCTGTTAGCATACCTGTCCCGCCATCGCTTATATCCCATCCTGATGTTGTTTTATCCCAGTAAGAATCTTCGACTGTTCCGATGCTTTGTCCAACTAAACCGCCAGTGAACATACCCCCGGTACTACTAACACTGCCGGCAGAATAAGAATTATTGATTGTTGCTCCGTTTCTGTTATCACCAACTAAACCACCTGAAGCCCGACTGCC
The DNA here is from genome assembly GCA_030640885.1 of Candidatus Omnitrophota bacterium. Lineage (GTDB taxonomy): Bacteria > Omnitrophota > 4484-213 > 4484-213 > 4484-213 > DAOWIN01. The sequence continues at coordinate 963 of DAOWIN010000034.1, read as the reverse complement.
ACTAACACTGCCGGCAGAATAAGAATTATTGATTGTTGCTCCGTTTCTGTTATCACCAACTAAACCACCTGAAGTCCGACTGCCACTAACACTGCCGATAGAATAAGAATTTTCAATTGTTCCACGGGACTTGTAACCGACTAATCCGCCAGTGCAGAAATCACCAGTAACATTACCAGTAAAATAAGAATTTTCAATTGTTCCGCAGCCCTTACCGACTAATCCGCCAGCCTTATCATTAGCACTAACACTGCCACCGGTAGAATAACAATTTCTGATTGTTCCTTTGTTCTCACCAACTAAACTGCCCGTCATCCTGTCCGCGCTTGTTATATTAGCATTCACCAAACCAACATCATGAATATTAGCTCTTGAAGTGCTGCCGAATAAACCAACCGCAACTTCACTGTTTCTATTCATATAAAGATCTTTTATTACATGACCCCGTCCATCAAAGGTTCCTTCAAATTTACTAGCGCTTGTATAGTTACCAATTGGCATAAAACCCTTTCTATCTCCCCAAGGACCAGCGGGGTCAAAATCTAATTGTGGATTGAGATTTCCTGTCGAACTGGGGTTTGTCATCAAACACTCAACATCACAGGTCAAATGATATTTTTTTGTTAAACCATTTTGCATATCTTGCAATTCTTGACAGGTAGCAATGGGGATATCTTGCTCCACAAAGATTGTGGTTAAAGCAACTCTACCGCAAAAACCGGGAACAGCGGTTAATAAAAGAAAACCCACTGCGGACATCAATAAGAAAAATGGTTTACGGCTATATCTTTTAAACATCATTTCCCTCCTTTCCTTTCTCCAACGGAAGCGTCGGAGAGCCTGCGAGAGTGAACGAAGCGAGCGGAGCAGAATAACGGTCATTCTTCTCCATTCTTTATCTTCTTTGCCCCGCATACTTACACCCACTACCACTCACTTCCACCTCGCAGGTGGAAGTGGGTG
>DAOWIN010000154.1 GCA_030640885.1 Candidatus Omnitrophota bacterium | reverse complement strand
CCTTTGTTAATCCCGTAATTGCGTAAGCATAGTTATAGTTTTCAAGACTGCCATATTTAATTTTTGCATAACCATTTTTACCCCAGTCCTTTCCCCAGCTATTCTTAACAATCCAGTATTCACCAACATCGTTCCAGCCAACTAATACAAGACTTTGATTTAGCAAATCAAATCCCTTATCTGACCCTTTTGTCGGCTCGTAAATACCACCAACATAATAGAAAAAATCATCGCTTGCTTTCAACACAACAATTATCGGACCATACTTTTGGAGAGCATATTTAAGAGCATTAGCCGTAGGAGCAACATATCTAAAATCTTTAATTTTCCATGCATCCTCTGCCCAGTTATCGCATGGCGTGCATGTGCTATTGCTTGCTTTATACGGAAAGCAAGTTTCATTGGGAACCCCGTGATTTTTGGTATAGATAAAAGTATCGCTTAAATATCCGCCGTTGCAATCCCCGCCGCTGCAACAATCAGACACAAGATGCTGTTCTGACAAATTAACATCTTTTGCTGGATTGTTTGCATCTATGCTGATCTTTGTTTCCATAACAGCGAGCATACTAAATGCCCAACAACTTCCACACCCTTCTTGGTTCTTAACTGGTGTCATCCAATCCGCACCATTCTTATTGCGCCAATCAAAAGAATCTGGCATATCCGATGCTTTTGCATCTGCTGGCGCACGCATAATTACAGCATCTTTGGGAGGCAAAGTTATTTTTGCGCCGCACAGTTTCTTTTTTTCCTCTACTGAAAGATGGGAAACAGAGGTTGGCCCAGCTGTCCATTTGGCGCCCTTTTCCTCTATTGCCTTTCTAAGGCTGTCTATTTTTTCAAGCTCTGCTGATGATGTTTTTACATCGTAGTGCAACATATCATCTGCAGATGAAACAGCACAGAATACAAAAGATAAAAAACCTAACACCGTAAATATGCTTAAAAACCTTTTCATCTTTTACCCCTCCTTTCCTTTCTCCCGCCTAAGGCGGAAGAGCCTGCGATAATGAGCGAAGCGAACGGACGCAGGATAACGGTTCTGCTAAAATTTATCTTTACTTCTTAAACTTTGTTATAACTGATCAAACATTCTATGTCTTTATAGAATCTCTCTCTTTTATATTTTTCTTACTAAAAAGAAATAAATTTATTTTAACAATTGAAAGATTATATTAAAAAATATTCTCTGTCAAGAGAAATATTTTTAGAACATTTATATTCGAACATAAAGACGAAACCAATCACCAATAACCAAACCATGAAAGTAATTCTTGTTTGATTATTGAAATTTGGTGTTTGGTTATTGTTTGGTTATTGCCTGCCCGCCCTCCCGATTGGTCGGGAGCAGGCGGGTATCTTGGTGTTTAGTTATTTCTCTTTTGTCAGAGTATAGAGAACGAAAAATGCGAAACTTCTCTTGTCTCGGGGTTTTTGCCAAAGTTGAGTTAGGTAGATAAACTTACCCGCAGAATCTCCGAAATAGTGGTAATACCCTGTTCAACCTTTTGCGAACCATCTTCGCATAAGGTTAGCATACCACTTTTGCGAGCCGCTTCCCGAAGTTGGAAAACAGCCGCCTTTTCGTTAATAAGTTTTTTGATATCCTCGTTAGGAATCAATAATTCAAAAATGCCGATGCGGCCATTGAAGCCGGTATTGCGGCAATCCTTGCAACCAACCTCTTTATAAAAAACCATTTCCTCATTTTTCTCTTCAGCATGTGTAGAGTTGACAGACTGCAATTTACGAAACAGGGATAATTCCTCCTCGCTCGGTTTATACTCCTTGCGGCATTTTGGACAAAGCCGACGCACCAAACGTTGAGCCAATATACAAGACACAGATGAAGAAACCAAAAAGGGCTCAGTCCCCATATTAATTAAACGGATAATGGCTGAAGGAGCATCGTTGGTATGCAAACTGGAAAAAACCAAATGCCCTGTTAAAGCAGAATGAACAGCAACATCAGCGGTTTCTTTATCTCTAATTTCACCAATCATAATAATATCAGGGTCTTGTCTAACCAAAGAGCGCAAGCCAATAGCAAAACTAAAACCTATTTTTGGATTAATCTGAGATTGCCTAACACGCGGAATAAAGTATTCTACAGGATTTTCTAATGTAACTATATTCTTCTGTAAATCATTTATAGTATTCAGAATAGCATACAGGGTCGTTGTCTTGCCGCTTCCGGTTGGGCCGGTAATCAGAATGATACCATAAGGAACTCTGATTCTTTCTTTAAATTTATTTAAGATGTTTGGTAAAAAACCTAAATCCTCTAATTTAAACAGCTTCTGAGATTTATCTAAAATCCGAATAGAGACATTTTCCCCATAGAGCCCGGGAAATGTGGAAACTCGTAAATCTACTTCTCTGCCTGCGGTTTTTATCTGAATCCTTCCATCCTGGGGGAGCCGCTTCTCGGCGATATCCATACCTGCCATAATTTTTACCCGCGAAATAACCGAATTTTGAAGTTCCTTTGGCAATGCTGGTTTATCGTATAAAATGCCGTCTATTCTAAAACGGCAGAAGAAATCCTTTTCCTCTGGTTCTAAATGGATATCGCTAACCCGCGAATCAACTGCTTCAATAATGAGTCGGTTCACCAACTCGATTACCGGCGCCTGAGATGCCTCGTTCATTAAGGATTTAAGTTGCTGGTCAATGCTTATGGTTTTACTCCCTGTTTTGGTTTCAGATTTTATATCTGCGGCTCTATTTCCGTAAAATTTAGCAATTGCCTGTTTGATGCCGCTGGATGTGGCTACTACAGCTCGTATATGCAAGTGGGTATAATTTTCCAATCTATCTATCAAGGGCATATTTAGGGGGTTGTTTAAAGCGACGGTGAGTGTAGCGCCTATTTTGGATAAAGGCATTACCTGCAATTCACTACAAGTGGCTTCGGGGATGAGTTTAAGAATCTCTTTAGCAATCTGTATTGTGTTTAGATCAAAAAAAGGGAAATTCAATTGCTCAGAAAGAACTCTGGCAATATCCTCTTCGCTGGCAAAATTATGTTTAACTAATATGGCTCCTAATCTATCCCCTGTCTTTCTTTGTTCTTTGAGCACCTCTTCTAACTGAGTTTTATCAATAATCTCTTTTTTAAGCAGAATTTCGCCAAGCTTACTGCGTTCGTACATTTACTTTACCTATTGAGTTCATTGGGTTTATAGAGTTCGTTGGGTTTATTGCGTTCATTGGGTTCAACCCCATAAACTTCATTAACCCCATAAACTCCATAAACCCCATAAACTCAAACTCATCGTGGGCAAATATCATCCTACTAATTAAAATAGGGATATGTTACGCCTTCATCAATATCCCAAATATCAGTAAAATCCCATCCTG
>DAOWIN010000082.1 GCA_030640885.1 Candidatus Omnitrophota bacterium | reverse complement strand
GAACCAATAAATGTAGGTGGATGCGGAATAAATGATGTAATCGGCGTAAACAGAAAAAGTGCTGAAGGAACAGAGACAATAGATATTGAACAGCAATTTTGCGATACTACTTCTGCAGAGGAATACTGCAATAAGATGGTTTTCTTTGTTGATGATGGCGACCATCAATTCGGTAGTGCTGATACAATCTATGAAGTGACCGGAGAAAAAGACTGCAGTTGCACAGATGTACCTGGGGCAACCGAGTGCTGGATAGATGTGGATGGTGATGGTTATTCTCCGTTCACCGGCGATTGCGATGAGACCTGTTCTACCTGTTATGTCGGTTCAACCGCAACTACTGCCAGCCCCGATGGAAGGGATCAGAATTGTAATGGAATAGTGGATGATGGTGCAATAAGCACTTGTAGTGGTGCTTTCCGTCAATTTGGTTACAACGACAGCTGCAATTGGGTAGATCATGGGATTTATAGGTTTACTAAAATGGGTGTAGGTGGTCCATGTGGTTCACTTCCTGGTGATCCTTGTGGATGCGAGAATGCCAGTTCAGAAGGAGCATTTTTAGAAAAGGGTATAGAGATGGATGGTGTCACAAAAGAATGTAATGGTGTAACCTATTCTGCAGGTAATAAACTGGCGGGAAATCCAAATGTATCTCTTTGGCATTTCGGGTGTAAAACTAGAGTAGTTTCTGGCGGTTATCGCTAACCCCGAGGTTTTTATTTTATATTCATCTAGAGGATTTTAAGAGGTTTTCGCAATATATCCTTGCTTGGTTATCCAAAATATGAAAAAAATATTTCTGTTTTCTGTTTTTTATCTTCTATCTTCTACTTTTTTTTGCACAGGTTGCGTTTCGCAAAGAAATAAGTTTTTGCCTTATCCTGTTAAGGGGGTTTGTTATAATCCTGTTCCTATTGGCGAAGGCTATGATTATAATTTCTGGCAGGATGCGGATGGGTTGGCAGAGATAGATGGGAAATTGATGCAGGAAATGGGCGTGAATATGGTGCGTTTTTATCAACCGGGTAAAGATGCCCAACAAACAAAGAAATTGATTCAGCAACTTTATAAAAAATACAAAATTCGTAGCGCCGTGGGGCATCATTTAGGATTTTGGGGTCGCTATTTGGATTATGCCGATCCGCGTTACCAGCAAAAAATAGAGAAAGAAGTTTTGGAAATGGTGCAAAGTCTAAAAGACGAAAAAGGGATTTCCCTTTGGATTTTAGGTAACGAAAATAATCGTTCTTTTGACAATGAATTGCGGGGATGGAGCTCACAAGAGTTAAATAAGATTGAAAATGGTTATAAACGCTCGCAAAAAAAAGCGGCGATTTATTATAAATTTGTGAACCGACTAGCAAGAAAGATCCACCGAATTGATAAACGGCCGGTAGCTTTAGGAAATGCCGGTTTACCTTTTTTAGATATTGCCAAGGAGCTTATTCCTGATGTTGATATGCTTGCAGTTACAGTATACCGAGGGGATTCTTTCGGGAACTTTTTCGTTCAAGCAAAAAAGATAAAAAAACCATTTTTTTTCTCTGAATTTGGCTGTGATGCTTATAATGTTTTGTTAGGCAAAGAAGACGAACTGAGTCAGGTTTTATTTTTGAATAATCAGTGGGCGGAGATTGAAAAAAATCTTGACCCGCAGGGATGTTTGGGAGGAATTATTTTTGAATGGGCTGATGAATGGTGGAAACACAATCAGTGGGACCGCGATAGTTATGTAATACACAATTGTGAGGCGAGCTGGACGAGTGGAAGTTATTATTTTGATGCTGCCGCTGGCAGAAATATGAATGAGGAATGGTGGGGGATTGTATCTTTGCAGAAGAGAGAAGGGGGAATGACAGATAAACGAATTCCCCGCAAAGCCTATTATGAATTGCAGAAGATATGGAAATAGGACTTTTGCAGGTTTATTGAAGTTTATGGGGTTTATAGAGTTAATTGAGTTTATTGAAGTTTATGGGGTTAAACCCAACAAACCCAATAAACTCCAACGGGGTTGACTTTATTTTTTTTATGCTATTTTATAAAATAGATGGAGACACAAATGAAAAGCAAAAAAGTTTGGACAGGGGCATTAAGCAGTCAGAGTAAGAGAAATCTGCTTATTTTGGAGACAATTAGAAGAAGAGGAGAGGTAAGTTTGGGTTTGATTTCCCAGCAGACTGGTTTAAATATTCCCACCATTTCTAATCATCTTAATAACCTATCCAGAGAAAAGATAATCGTAGAAAAAGGGGCAGTTTTTACTGGTGGGCGGCCAGCTACTTTAATAGAACTCAATCCGAAGGTTGCCTACATATTAGGGATTGGAATTAATTTAAAGAGCGTAGTAGTAGTACTAATTAACTTCAAAGGTGAAATACTAGAGAGGGCAAAAGAGAAAATAGAAAAGGAAGATATCCAAGAGATCTTAAAAACTGCTATTAGACTCGGGAAAAAGATAGTTAAAAAGGCTCGTTTAAATGAGGAAGATATCCAAGGGGTAGGAGTGGGGGTTGCCGGAATAGTGGATTATGATAATGGGCTTATTCATTGGCCATCAAAGGTTGGTCCTACTTATGTTTCCATTTATCTATCTGTTGAAGAAATAGTCAGAAAGGAGTTTGCCCCTTCTGTTGTGGTTATTGAAAATGATGCTACGGTGGCGGCTTTTGCTGAGTGGTGGTTGTATTTACCGGAGATAAAGAATGCAATATACATATATTCAGGAGTAGGTTGTGGGATAATAATTAATGGGGAACTCTATCGGGGGGCCAGCGGCAGCGCCGGTGAAATAAGCATATATAATCCTCAAAGCAAAGAAACCGCTTTCGCAGCGGAAGGAGAACACCCCTTTTATCGCTGGGATTTAAATTTAGGGATTATGGCGAGGGCTAAACAAGCAATTGAAAAAGGAAAAGAGACAGAGATTTTTAAGCTCGCCGATAAAAAAGTGCAGAATATTGACTTAGATATAATTATTCAAGCCGCTGAAAAGGGCGATGAATTGGCAAAAGAGTTAATCAGGAAAACAGGAATAAGCTTAGGTGTGCGTCTTGCTTATCTTATTAATCTTTTGGATCCAGAGTTAGTAATAATAGGCGGAGGAATGGAAAAAGCCGGTAGTTTTATTTTAGCCCCTATAAAAGAGACAGTAAAAAAGTGGGCATTTAATCATTCTTTAAAAAAGGTAAAAATTGTGCCGGCACAGATAGGTGAAGAGGTAGTTGCGATAGGGGCTGCTAATCTGGTGACTCGCCAGATGTTTACATCAGTTTGAATAAAGCCCATGGCTTTTGCAAAAATGAGTTTCGAGAAATTTTAAGAAAATAGAAGGGTTTTATTTGTCATCTGTAATTTTATGTCACATAAATTGTATTTTTTAATAAAAAGAATTTTTTTCTTTTTTTTTCTTTCTTTGGGCGTCTTAGCATTATGTTATGCTGAAGAAAACGAAGTGAACAAGATTATAGACCTTAAAATAGAGGGGAATAAAACGGTAAGCCAGATGTTTATTCTTTCTTGTGTCAGTTCCAAAATTGGTCAGCAGTTTTCCTCCGATATTCTGAATGATGATGTCAGGCGGCTTTACAAAACAGGACGTTTTGAAGATGTAGAAGCAAAGCTTTTGACAAAAGAGAAAGGAGTGCAAGTTATCATTAAAGTGGAGGAGAAACCCGTTCTTACTGATATTATTGTCCAAGGCAACCGCATTTTTAGCAAAAGATATATTAAAAAAAGATTGGGTTTTGAAGCCAAATCGCTCGATGAAGAAGGTTTTTTGAATAAACCTCTAAATAAAGTAACCCTGAAGAGAAAGATAAGAGAGCTTAAAATTCTTTATAGACAGAGGGGTTATTATTTAGCCGAGGTAGAGGAAAAGATTGATATTGATTTTCAGCTAAACCAAGCAACTGTCCATATCTTGATTAATGAAAAAAAGAAAATAAGAATTTGCAATATTTCCGTAGAAGGAAACAGAGAATTTTCAGATAAAAGAATATTAAAATTACTAAAAACAAAAAGAAAGGGTTGGCTCAATTCCGGGTTTTTCAAAGATGATGTTTTTAAGAAAGATTTAGAAAAGGTAAAGGAGTTTTACCGAAATGCAGGATATAGCGATGCAAAGGTGGGATCGATTATTTCCTATGATGGAAATATGGAGAAAATGTTTATTATTCTTAATATTAAAGAGAATGATAGATATGAAATAGGCAGGTTAATTATCAGCGGTAATAAGTTTTCTTCAGAGAAGGAAATAAAAGAAGGGTTAGAACTACTTCCTGGTATTATCTTTACCGACAAAAAGTTAAGAAAGGATGTCCGTAGTGTTGAAAGGCTTTATTTTGATAAAGGTTATATCTCTTGCTTTATTTCTCCAAAGACCCTCTTAAACAAAAAGACGAATAAAATAGATGTTCTTTATCAAATAGAGGAAGGTTTATTAACTTATGTGAACAGAGTTGATATTAAAGGAAATGCAATTACTAAGGATGCGGTGATCAGAAGGGAATTGAAGATTTTTCCCGCTGACAGATTCGATGGGAAAAAGTTGGAGCAAAGTTACCAAAATCTAAGAAATCTCGACTATTTTGAAGAAGGGGGAATAAAATATAATATTAAAGATACTGCGATTTCCAACAAAAAGGATTTAATTTTTGAAGTAAAGGAGAAAAAAACCGGTGAGTTTAGTTTTGGCGGCGGCTATAGTTCAATAGATAAAACAATTGGTTTTATAGAAATTAGCCAGCGTAATTTTGATATAAACAACTTTCCTACCTTTAGAGGCGGCGGTCAGAACCTGAGATTGCAAGCGGAGATTGGCCGCAAGAGGAAAGATTATTTGTTAAGTTTTACCGAGCCTTGGTTTGGCGGGAAACCGTTGTCTCTGGGATTTGATTTATATAATCGTAGTTATGAAAGAGAAGAATATGACGAAGGCAGATTGGGCGGCAATATTCGTATGGGAAAGGCTTTTAGCGATATTTGGCGCTGGAATTTGACCTATTGTTTGGAAGAAGTAAAGATTAACGATATTGGCGGCGTTAGTTTGAAAATTTCTGATATTACTGAAGAAGAAGGCAAAAATATAATTAGTTCTTTGACTACCCAAATTACTCGTGACACACGCGATAGCAGAATAGACCCTCACGGGGGCAATATATTTATTAATTCTGTGAAGTTTGCCGGTTTAGGCGGAGATAAAAAATTTGCCAAACACATTATTGAAATGACTCAATATGTTTCTTCTTGCAAAAAGGAGCGGTCTATTCCCGTGTTTGCTAATCCCCTTTCTAATTTAGTTTTGGAACTGAGATTGAAGGGAGGGATAATCAATGATTGGAACAACGCTAAGGTTCCTCTTTATGAGCGTTTTTATGCTGGGGGAGCAGGGACTATTCGGGGTTATAAATATAGAAAGGTGGGACCGCTGGTCTATGGTGAGCCTGTTGGCGGAAATGCGATATTGATTGGCGGGTTTGAGCTTAGTTTTCCTTTAGTCAAAAGGATAATTAAGGGAGCATTTTTTTATGACATTGGTAATGTCTGGGCAAAGCCTAATGATATTGCTGTTTCAGATCTAAAGGGGGGCGCTGGCGCGGGTATTAGAATTAATACCCCCATTGGTCCATTAAAGCTTGATTATGGTTATGGTTTTGACCCTGATTTTGGTGAAAAGAAAGATGGGCATTTTTATTTCAGTATGGGGAGGAGATTCTAAAAAAATAAAAATGCAAAATGCAAAATGGAGGAAAGGTGAAAAAAATAGTTTTAGCTTTAGCCGTGTTTTTTTTGTTAGGTATTGTGCGGGCTGGGTTTGCCGCAGAGGTTAAAATTGGTTATGTGGATGCAGAAAAGGTTTTTAGCAACTACAAAAAAACCGAACAACTGAATAATAAATTGCAAGTCAAGCATAAGCAGGGCGAAGAAGAAGTAGAAAAAAGAATGAAGGAAATTGAACGGCTCAGAGAGGAGCTAAAACTTCTTTCCGAATCTGCTAAATCTGCGAGAAAGAAGAAAGAAGATATTATTGAACAAAAGACAGAAGAATTGCAGGAATTTGTTTTAAAAATCCGCGGGAATTTGCTCAAGGAAAGAGCAGAAATGATGAATGAAGTTTTGGAGGATATTGACAGAATTATCCAAAAAGAGGCAAAGAAAGGAAAATACGATTTAATACTAAATACCCGAATAGCAGACACGCCTATTTTGCTCTATGGCAAAAAAGATTTAGAGTTAACAGATAGGGTCATAAAGGGATTGGAGAAAGTGAAAAAGTAGGCAGGTATAAAGTTCATAGAGTTTATTGAAGTTAATGGAAGTTAATGGAGTTAACCCCATAAACCCAATAAACCCAATAAACCCAAACAGGAGGCATAAAATGAGAAAGAATAAGGATAAGTTGTTGAAATTTAAAGGGGGCAGAAGATTATCTATAATTTCTCTTTTTCTTTTTCTTTTTCTGTTCTCTGTCTTCTGTCCTCTGTCTTCTGTTACCGCTGACCAAATAAGAATACGCACAATCATAACCCCGGTAGGTAGCCAGTCTGAGAAATGGGGAGCAAAGGGATTGATGGTTTGTATTGGGGGAGAGACAATATCTAACGGGGGATGTGGATTTGGAGTAAATACTGGCGTAGATGCGAGCGGGAATACAGTAGATTTTAAAGCCGACGATGTAGTTATTTTCGAAGATAAAAGCCCTGAAGACCACAGATATACTGTTGGGACAGATACGGTTTATGCAGTAAAGGGAACGAGCGGCGGTGTTGGTGGGATGGTTCGGAACTTTAGTGCTACAGATAGTGGCTATGTTAGCAACTATGGCAGTGCTACAATTGATTGTTCAGTTGTTATCCCAGAGGGTTATGTTGTAGTATATGCCCAAAAGGCGCAGGATTTTAAGGTAACGAGCGGAGGGGTGCCTCAGTCTGGTTCGAATACCGCCGGTCGATGTGCAAATCCTTCAGCTGATAGAGTTTGTAGTCAAACTAATATAGGTGATGTGGGGCCAATAACTATTAGTAATAGCTTGACTTTCGGTTGTAGCAGCCATTGTAGCTCGACTTCACGAAGTGGCGCATGCGGAACATTTGCAATTGCTATACAAACTAATTAAAAATAATAAAATTTAAATAATTAACCCATTCCAATAATAATGAAAGTATGCAAAAAAGATTATCCGAATTAGCAAAATTAATTAACGGAGAGATTGAAGAAAGCAATAGAAATCTTGGTAATCGGTTAATATAAAATTGGCCTTGACAATACATTAAAAATAGTGTATATTTTAAATAAAAGCACAAAATGTATGAAGTAATTTCTTATGAAGATAGAAAAGGGAGATGTCTAGTAGATGAATTCTTAGATAATTTACAACCTAAACTACAAGCAAAGGTAGAAAAGTGGATAGAAAAACTTGAAGGAGAAGGGCCGAATTTACCAAGGCCTTATGCAGACACAGTAAGAGGTAAAATTAGAGAACTTAGGGTAAGTTTTGGGTCAAACAAATGCCGGTTTTTATATTTTTTCTTTGATAAAAAAATTGTTATCACCCATGGTTTTCTAAAGAAAACTGATAAAATTCCCGCGGGAGAGATTGGAAGAGCAGAGAGAATAATGCGAGATTTTTTACAGAGATATCAGGGAGGTAAAATTAAACTATGAGAGGCGCAAGACGTTTTAGAGATAGATTAAAAGAAGATCTAAAAAATCCAGAATTTCGCAAGGCGTTTGATGAAGAAGAGGTGTATGCTTCTTTAGCCATTCAGATAGCCAAAATTAGACAAAAGGAAAGATTAACTCAGCAAGAGTTGGCTAAACGATTACACACTACTCAACAAACAGTATCTCGATTAGAAGATGTTCATAATAAGAGTTATTCTTTAGGGACATTAATCAAACTTGCAGATGCATTAGATAAGCGATTAAAGGTTGAACTTGTCTAATTTTGTTTTATAATAAAAATGAGCAGTTTAAAAACAACTGATTTAGATTAAAAGTTAAGGAGGTGCAAAATGGTTGCAAATTACAAATCGCAGGCAGGAAAAAGGATTTTTTTCTTTCTTTTGTTTTTTCTTCCTCTGTCCTCTGTTAAAGCCGACCAGATAAGAATACGCACAATCATAACTCCAGTAGGAAGCCAGTCTGAGAAGTGGGGAGCAAAGGGATTGATGGTGTGTATTGGGGGACAACCCATAGCAAGCGGAGGATGCAATGCAACAGGAGGATATAGGATTAACCCAGATAATAGTAGGACAGAGATAACCTTTGATGTTAATGATGTAGTTATCTTTGAAGATACCTCTGATGGCTCGGCTGCGGGGAGCAATCATCAGTATGATTATACTTCCGGTTCTGAAAGCAGTAGTGATACAGTGTATGAGGTGAGGGGAGGGGGAGGATGTCCGACACCATATAGAGTAATAGGTCCTTTCTCAGGTACTAATTGCACAACAGAATGTGCCAATGCAGGTCACAGTTGTGCTTTTGGCCAATATTATGGCCACGGCGTGGTTTCGGACTTTTATTATATAATAAACTGCAGTTCTTCGGTTGTTAATCCTGTCCACGGTCTTTATTGTGCCTGCTGCGACGATTAATACAGAGAAAAGTTCTGAATCTATAGATAAAATATAACAGGATTTTGCTAAATTACCCCATTCCAATACAGGTCTGCTGGTATTTTAGAGAAGAAAGCATAGAGATGCAAAAGAAATTAACTGAATTAGCAAAATTAATTAACGGAGAGATTGAAGGCGCTCGGGATATAGTTATCAAGGGAATAGCGGGGATAAAAGAAGCAAAGAAAGGCGATGTTAGCTTTATAGAAAATGATAGGTATTTGCCTTTGCTTGATTCTACTTCAGCGTCAGCAGTAATTGTTTCGCATAAGCATAAAAACAAAATAGATTTTTCTAAAGGAGCCATTTCTTTAATTTACGCAGAAAATTCCTCTTTTGCTTTTTCCCAAATAGCTTCTTTGTTTATCCCTGAACTTCCCAAGCCTCAGGGAATTCATCCCGCCGCGGTAATAGGGAAAAATGTAGCCGTTGGGAAAAATGTAGCCGTTCAAGCCTGCGCGGTTATTGGAGACAATGTTCAAATTGGAGCAGGAACAATTATTTATTCCGGGGTGTATATCGGGCAGGAGAGTTGCATAGACGAAGATTGTTTGATTTATCCTAATGTTTCTATTCGCGAAAGAACGAGAATTGGTTGTCGCGTGATTATCCATAGTGGAGCAGTAATTGGCAGTGATGGTTTTGGCTTTTTCAGCGCGCGCGGTTCACATCGCAAAATTTCCCAGTTAGGGATAGTAGAGATCAATGACGATGTAGAAATTGGAGCGAATACAACCATCGACCGAGCGAGATTTAATAAAACATCTATTGGTAAAGGAACAAAGATTGACAATTTGGTGCAAATCGGGCATAATGTAGTTATCGGTAAGAATGTAATTATTGTTGCCCAAACTGCTATTGCCGGGAGTGTTCAGGTTGGTGATAATGTTACCATTGCCGGGCAGGTGGGAATAGCGGGTCATATCAGTATAGGTGATAATGTAGTGGCGGCGGCGAGGTCAGGTATAACTAAGTCTGTTCCGGAAAATACTTCTGTTTCTGGGTTTCCGGCAAAGCCCCACAAACATGAAATGAAGATTAAAGCCTGCGTTCAAAGATTGCCTAAACTTTTTCAGAAATTTAAGGAATTGGAGAAGAAGATAGAAAAATAGGACACCCGGTTTCCCAGACCCCCGGTTTCCCAGCTGGGTGGCTGGGCGACTGGTTGCTGGGCGACTGGAAGGATATGGTTTTCCAACAAACAATCAAAAAAGAGGTTGAATTAAAGGGAGTTGGTTTGCATAGCGGTAAGCCCGTTAGCTTAAAATTTAAACCCTCGTTATCTAATAGCGGGATAAATTTTGTGCGTACTGATCTTTCCGAAAAACCAGTAATCAAAGCCGATATCTCCAATCTTTTGGAACAGGAGCAAAGTTTCAGACGTACATCTATCGCAATTTCTTATTTAAGTTCTGAAGGACAAAAGTTCGCCGAAGTGCAAACTATAGAGCATTTAATGGCCGCTCTGTTTGGTTTAGGAATTGATAATTTGCTTATTGAAATAGATGGTCCAGAGGTTCCAGGCGCAGATGGCAGCGCCTTAGCTTTTTTTGAATTGTTAGAAAAAGCAGGGAGCATTAAACAAGAAACAAAGCACAAACCCTTTCAGATTAGAGAGCCTCTTTTTATTCATTCTCACACTGATATTGCTTTGGTAATTTTACCCGATGCTGATTTTAAGGTATCTTATACTCTTGATTATCCTTCTTCTTTTTCTTCCCAGCATTTAATAATAAAATTTTCCTCTGTTGCGGAAGAAAATAAAATGATTTTTAAAAAAGAGCTTGCCGCTGCGCGCACATTTTGCTTAAAAAGCGAGATAGAAAAATTGCAGAAAGACGGTTTAGGAAAAGGGGCTAATTACAAGAATACCTTAATAATTGATGGAGACAAGGTTATAGATAATACACTGCGTTTTGACGATGAGTTTGCTCGGCATAAAATTTTGGATCTGCTCGGTGATTTCTATCTTTTAGGTTTGCCTTTAAAGGGTTATGCCATAGGAGTGAAAAGTGGACATGGGGCAAATACCAGACTTTTGAAGAAGGTTAGGAAACAGGAAGAAAAGATAAGGAGCGGAGGTATCCCATTTCCCCTTTCTACTTATTCTTTTAAGACCGTTTTAGATGCACGCGATATACAAGACATACTACCGCATCGTTATCCATTTTTATTGGTAGATAAGATTTTGGAATTGGAAGAAGATAAAAGGATAACAGGGGTTAAAAATGTTAGTATTAGCGAGTATTTTTTTCAAGGGCATTTTCCCGGGCATCCAGTGATGCCGGGAGTTTTGATTGTAGAAGCCCTTGCCCAAACCGCCGGAATTTTATTGCTCAGCAAAGAGGAAAACAGAGGGAAAATTGCTTATTTTATGGGAATAGATAAAGCGAGATTTCGACAAAAAGTCGCTCCCGGTGACCAATTGAAATTAGAGGTGGAGGTTATAAGATTGCGAAAGAATAGCGGGCAGGTTTGCGCCAAAGCTTTGGTTGAAGACAAGGTGGTTGCTGAGGCGAATTTGATGTTTGTTTTGGGTGGAAGGTAGAGCGACTCTATAAGAAGAAACTTATAGAAACTTATCAGCCTAAGGCTGATGAAATTGATAGAAATTAAAAGCAATAAATTTCAATGAATTTCGCGAGCTTGAAGGGCGAGTAAATTTCTATTAGTTTCACAACCGAAGGTTGCGAATTTCGTGAGCGAAGCGAGCAAGTTTCACGAGCGTAAGCGAGTATTTAAGGAGGAACGATGAAAAGGTTTTTTTCACTATTTACGATTTGTTGTTTATTGGTTACTATTTTTGCCTGCGGGAACAAAGAAGAAACTATTTCAAAGGAGCCCTTGCCCAAAAACTCTGTTTCTAAAAATGAAAAAAAAGAGACAGCAACCAAAACAAGCAGAGATATGGTTGCTTCAAAGCGGAGAGTAATAGCTAAAATAAACGAAGATATAATTACATTGAAGGAATTTAAAAACAAAATAGAAATTTTGCCAGAGAATTCAGATGCTCTTTTAGGTTATGATACCAATACTTTAGAGGGTAAAAAGAGGTTTCTTGAGGATTTAATCAGCCGTGAATTATTAGTACAGGAAGCGGAAAAAAGAGGTATTAACAAGAAAAAGGATATTGTTGCAAAATTAGGAAATTTAGAGGACCT
>DAOWIN010000110.1 GCA_030640885.1 Candidatus Omnitrophota bacterium | reverse complement strand
GTCCCTTTTATTTTGACAGCATTATAAATAGACGGTAGTTTGCCCATCGCAAACTGTACATCTACCACTGCCCCAATTATCCGTTTGACTTTACCGATATTTTGCTCTTTCATTGTTATTTTTGCATTGTTAATTGCTAATTTTGCATTTTGCATTTTGCATTGATTGTTATATTTTCTTCATCTTGCATTTTAAAATGTTAATTGATAATTGATAATTTTGCATGTTCATGTCCCCATCTCCCAGGAATCTAAATATTTCTTTTGTTCTTTAGTCAAAGAATCTATCTCTATTCCCATTGCCTTTAATTTTAACTCGGCAATCTTTTTGTCAATCTTTTCAGGAACAGAATAAACCCTGTTTTGTAAGTTCTTATAATTTTTTGCAATGTATTCGCCACTCAATGCCTGATTGGCAAAGCTCATATCCATTACCGTTGCCGGATGTCCTTCTGCGGCGGCTAAGTTAATCAATCTTCCTTCCCCTAAAAGGTTAATTCTTCTGCCATTTTTCAATTTATACTGCTCTACAAAATCCCGCATTCTTTTTTTGCTCACTGAAATTCTTTTAAGAGCGGGAATATCAATCTCGGCATTAAAATGTCCGGCATTAGCAATAATTGAGTTGTCTTTCATTAGTTTAAAATGCCCTTCTGAAAGCACATTTATATCACCAGTAACTGTGACAAAGATATCTCCAATTGGACTTGCTTCCTTCAAAGGCAAAACAGAAAAACCATCCATTGCTGCTTCTAATGCTTTGAGAGGATCTATTTCGCAGATAATCACCTTTGCTCCCATCCCTTTAGCACGCATTGCCACTCCTCGCCCGCACCAACCATAACCGCAAACCACAAAATTACTGCCGGCGAGTAAAATATTTGTTGCCCGCAGGATACCGTCAATTGTGCTTTGCCCTGTTCCGTAGCGGTTATCAAAGAAATGTTTTGTTTGGGCATCATTTACGGCAATTACTGGGTATTTTAAAACCCCCTTTTTCTCCATTGCCCGCAGGCGAATTACACCGGTGGTGGTCTCTTCCGTCCCTCCCCACGGCAATTTACTGGCGATTGTTCTCGGTTCTTGGTTTTCGGCTCTCAGTTTTCGGTTTTCGGTTTTCGGTAAACTGTTGACTGTGGACTGTTGACTGTGGACTGTTGAAACCAAATCCGCTCCGTCATCCATTGTAATTTGGGGTTTTTTTGATAAGACTGCCTGCAGATGTCTGTAATAGGTTTTTTTATCCTCGCCTTTAATTGCAAAAACAGGAATTTTAAAATCTTTTACCAAAGAAGCGGCAACATCATCTTGCGTAGATAAAGGATTAGAGGCGCAAACAAACACTTCTGCCCCCCCTTTTTTTAAAGTAACTGCCAAATTTGCTGTTTCTGTAGTTACATGCAGACAGCAAGCAATTTTGGTATTTTTCAATGGCTTCTCTTTTGCAAATCTCTGTTGAATTAGGTTAAGCACGGGCATATTTTGATTTGCCCATTCAATACGCAGTTTCCCTTTTTTTGCCAATTGGACATCTTTAATATCATAGTTCATAACACCTCTTTTTTTAATGATTCCGCTTTATCTATTTTTTCCCAACTAAATTCCTTTCTCCCAAAATGTCCATAGCAAGCAGTTTTTCTATAGATTGGTTTTCGCAAATCTAATGCTTTGATAATTCCATGAGGGCTTAAATCAAAGTTTTTCTTAATTAGTTTGGTTATTTCTAATTCGTGAATCTTTCCAGTTTTATAGGTATTTACTGTTAAAGACACTGGTTCTCGGACACCAATAACATAGGCAATTTGAAGTTCACATTTCTTTGCCAAACCGGCGGCAACAATGTTTTTAGCAATATAACGCGCCATATAAGAACCAGATCTATCTACCTTTGTCGGGTCTTTTCCTGAAAAACACCCGCCCCCATGGCTACCAACCCCTCCGTAAGTATCTATGATAATTTTTCTGCCGGTGAGTCCGGTATCGCCCTGAGGCCCGCCTGTCTCAAATTTGCCTGTAGGGTTGATAAGAATTTTAGGCAGTTTATTTTTGTCCAGAAACTTTTGAGGAATAACCTTATTGATTACCAACTCTTTTATGTCCTCTTTCAGTCGGGATATCTTTACCTTTGGGCTATGCTGAGCACTTATTACTATTGTATCTATCCGCTGGGGCATTCCGTTATCATATTCTACAGTTACCTGAGACTTCCCATCCGGTCTTAAATAATCAACAATCCCTTCTTTCCTAATTTCGGCTAACCGACGCACTAATTTATGGGCTAAAATTATAGGCAGGGGCATAAATTCAGGCGTTTCATCAACGGCATAGCCGAAAACCATACCCTGATCGCCAGCTCCTCCCTTGTCCACACCCAAAGCAATATCTGGTGATTGCTCTTGAATCGCCGTGATTACCCCGCAGGTTAGATAATCAAATCCATAGATAGCATCGGTATAACCAACTTCTTTAATTGTACTACGCACTATTTTGGGGATGTTCACATAGCATTGCGTAGTAATCTCTCCGGCTACAAAAGCTAAACCTGTGCTGACCAAGGTTTCGCAAGCAACTCTGCCTTGAGGGTCGTTTTTTAAAATCTCGTCTAAAACGGCATCTGAGATTTGATCGGCAACCTTATCCGGGTGCCCCTCAGCTACGGATTCTGAGGTAAATAAATGTTTGTGCTTTAACATATCCCTCCTTGTAACACTGATTACACTGATTTAAGAGATACTGATTACACTGATAAATTAGCACTGATTACACTGACCCGCCTGAGGCGGGCTGATTACACTGATGAATTATCAGCGGTATCAGTGGTCTTCAACTGTTTCTTCAAATAGTCTATTTTTTTCACTGGCGTAGGGTCAATTTTGTTTGATAAAGCAAGATAGTAAGAAATAAAATCACCGATATAAATTAAAGAAAAGGTGCGAGCCAATAAGGATTGCCCCCTTGACCAAATCTCCAAAATTTCCGCTTTTTCCTTTATAATCTTCTGAGAAATTCCCATCCTTTTGTTGATTCGGCTATGCTCTTGTTTATCGCGTAAAAAGAGGACAATAAAATCCTTTATTAACTCAGGAAATTCCCAACCTACTATTTCGTTGTGATTCATTTCGGGAAGAAAGTTAATTGATGATAAATTCTTGCTGTTTTCGGCTAATTGTTGTTTAAAACGAGCTGCCACAGCGGCAAAAGAATTAGAGGTGTAGATAACCGGAAATTTGTTCAAAAAAGAAAGTGAGACATTTTTCGCCTCGTTTTCTTCCTCGCTGATAATTTCTTGTTTTATCTTTTCCAAAACAGCAATTGTTTCTTTAATATCCTCCTCCTTTGCAGAAATCAATCCGAGCTGAGAAAAAAGAACTAAAGGAATAAAAAAGGAATAAGCAAGAGCAGTACGCGGCGGCATTCCGGAAGGAATAGTTATAAAGAAAGTTTCATCTTGTTTTGCCTTTCTGACCAATTCTCCGCCCGAGCTAATAATAATCAGATGTGCCTTCTTTTTTTTTGCTTGTTCATAGGCGCTAAGCGTTTCTTCGGTATTGCCCGAGTAGCTGTTGGCAAAAATTAGACTGTTTTCATCGACAAAATTAGGAAGCGCATAGTCCCTATTGACAAAGATAGGGATTTTTATTTCACTGCTTAGGTAATCCTTGAGCAATTCGCCGGCAATTGCCGAACCTCCCATTCCGCTGAATATTATATTCTTATAAGTAGCGTATAGCGTATAGCGTATAGCGTATAGCGCATTACCTATTTCTATTGCCTCCTTAATCTGTTGGGGAAAATCAATTAGTTTTTGCCACATATTTGCTTTGTCTAAATTCTGCTCTGATTTCATTGGGGCACCTCTTCAAATTTGGTTTGCGAAAAATGCTTTATATCCTTTATTTTATCCAAATTCAATATTTCCTTAGCCCATATTTTCGTTTCTTTTAAGGATACTGAACGAATTGTCTTTTTTATCCTTGACAGCATCAAGGGGCTAACACTAAATTTTGTCAAGCCCAATCCTAACAACAAAGGAATAAAAATCGGTTCACTGCACATCTCGCCGCACATTCCCACCCAGATTCCTTCTTTGCGAGCGGCTTCAACAACTGTTTTGATCAATCTTAATATTGCCGGATGGTTAGGTTCATATAAATAAGCAATCTTTTCATTCACTCTGTCCACAGCTAAGGAATACTGGATAAGATCATTGGTGCCAATACTAAAGAAATCAGCCTCTTTTGCTAAGATATCGGCGGTTAAAGCCGCCGAAGGAATTTCAATCATTGCTCCTATTTCCATGTTTTTGTCAAAAGGAATATTTTGTTTTTGCAGCTCCTTTTGGACTTGTGATAAGATCTTGTTCGCCTGTTTAAACTCTTCTATACCGGAAATCATGGGATACATAATCTTTAATTGTCCAAAATTGCTTGCTCGCAAAATTGCTTTTAACTGGGTTTTAAAAACATCTGGTCTTGCCAAACAAAATCTTATCGCCCGCCAGCCCAAAAAGGGATTCATCTCCAACGGAATATCTAAATGCGACAGAAACTTATCGCCTCCTAAATCTAATGTTCTGATAACTACTGGATGCGGTTTCATCTTTTGAGCAACTAATTTATATGCTTGATACTGCTCTTCTTCGCTAGGCAAAACAGAGCGGTTGAGAAAAAAATACTCTGTGCGATATAACCCGACACCTTGAGCTCCCTCTTTTAAAGCCGAACCAATCTCCTCCGGCAGTTCTATATTCGCCGCCATTTCCATTACAAAACCATCTTTGGTTTGCGCAGGCAAATTACGAAGCTTTTTTAGTTCTTGCGTAAATTTTAAATCCTCTGCTTTTCTTTTGCGGTATTTTTTAATTACCTCGGGGCGAGGATTTATAATCACAACCCCTTTGTCCCCATCTATAATCAATAAATCATCATTCTTTGCTTTAACAGTAATCTTTTCTAATCCCACGACAGCAGGAATCTCTAATGAGCGAGCCATAATAGCTGTATGGCTTGTTCTTCCTCCAATATCTGTAGCAAAACCAGCAACCTTTTCCTTATGCATTAGGGCGGTATCTGAAGGAGACAAGTCGTAAGAAACAACAACAACCTCTTCTTTGAGATTAGCCAAATTTGTTTTTTTGCCACCCAAAAGGTTCCTGAGCACTCTTTTCCCTACATCCTGAATGTCGCTTATTCTTTCTTTAAAATAGTCATCATCAATTTTAGAAAATGCCTTTTCGTAGTTTCTTATAACTTGCTGGAAAAGATATTCCGCGCTAAATTTTCTTCTTTTAATCTTGTCAGTTATCTCCTCAATCAGCACCGGGTCATCTAAAATCAGCAAATGGGCGTTAAAAATATCACTGTGTTTAGAACCGATTTCTCTGCTTAATTTTTCCTGCAAAGCAATAATCTCTTGGCGGGTTTGCCCCAACACCTTTTTAAAACGCTCAATCTCTTTAAAAACCTCTTCCTTTTTTATGGTTGCCCGCGGGATAATAAAACTCTCGCTGTTTAGTAAAAATACTTTACCAATTACTATTCCCGGCGAAACCGCAATTCCTTTTAAAGTCATTTTTTTACCTCCGCCATCACTCCTGCTTCTGCAATTGGCGTTGAGCAATTAAATTATGAACATTCGGCACTAACTCATAAGGAATCTCTACCATGCTCTGCCCCTCTTCTTCGTAAGCTGCTTCGTCTTCCACCACTGCTTCTTCTTCGCTTTGATGTTCGTAATAAGCTAAAACACGCTCAACTCGTTCTTTATTCCATCCAGGTGGAAATTTATTCTGTTTCATCTTTTTCTATCAACCTGTAGCTTGTAGCGTGAGGCGTGCAGCCTATTTATCCCTCCAAATCACTTACCAATAATTTCCCCAACTCCTCTACTGCCCTATAGGCGTCACTTCCCTTTGTTTCTATCTCTATTTCAGTCCCTTTTGCCGCCGCTAACATCATCACACCCATAATTGACTTTCCATTCACCTTCTGCTTATCTTTCCTTATAGCAATATCGCTTTCAAATTTATTAGCCAACTGCACAAAAAGGGCAGCCGGGCGTGCATGCAAACCCAATTTATTTTTTATTATTACCTTTTTTTTTACTGACTTCATTAGATTAAATTCAATTTTAGCAAAAATTTCTTTTAGTTATGTCCTTTTGAAAAATTTGCCAAAATTTAGATTAAATTTCTCTGTAAAAGATTGATTAAAAGCGCGGATAGTTTCTCTGGGTTATGCCGCACATAGTCGGAAGTATCGATTATTTCACCCTCTACTACTGCGTAGCCTTTGCTTTTGATTTTCTCAGTATCCGAAAGCACCGGATAAGCCTTTTCCTGTTTATATTTAGTCAAAAGCCCCTCGGGAACAGCGGCGTTATTTATAACACAATAATTGACAATCTGGGGATAAGTGTGTTTGATTAATGTCTTTAGATGATCAAAAGCGCTGTATCCATCGGTTTCTCCGGTCTGGGTCATTACATTGCATACATAAACCTTAATTCCCTTGCTTTCTTTAATTGCCTTTTGAATCTTTTTGATTAAAAGATTGGGAATTACGCTCGTATATAGACTGCCGGGACCTAAAATAATAAGTTCGGCTTCCCTTATTGCTTGAACAGCTTCAAAAGTAGGTTGGCAGTTATCTGGTTTTAGAAAAACTTTCTCTATGGGAAAACTGGTATCTGCAATATTTGTTTCCCCTTCAATTATTCTTCCGTTTTTTCCTTTGGCGAGCAAAGAAACGTTTTCAAGGGTAGAAGGAACCACCTTTCCTTTAATAGCCAGAACCTCGCTGGATTTTCTTATCGCTTCTTCAAAATCCCCAGTAACTTCTGTAAGAGCGGTAATAAATAGGTTACCAAAACTGTGTCCGCTTAGTTCGCCATTCTTGAAACGATAATTAAACAAACTTTTCATCAATGGTTCGGTTTCGGCTAAAGCGACTAAACAGTTTCTAATATCGCCGGGAGGAAGCACATTAAATTGTTTTGTTAATCTTCCTGAACTACCGCCGGTATCGGTTACAGTAACAATTGCGGTAATATTATCTGTATATTTCTTAAGTCCGTGTAAAAGTGTGGAAAGACCTGTGCCTCCGCCAATAACTACAATCCTGGGCCCCCATCTTAATTGCCTTTTTTGATAGATAATGTCTACTATTTTTTCTTCCTGCTTTGGCAAAAGAACACTTATAAAAACCTTTATTATCTTTTCTATACTTATAATTACTGCGCCTATTCCGGCAACCACCAATAAAAAACCTGACTGCTTAATAGGGAATCCAGTGGAAGCCCATCTTGCCGCTCCCGAGGCAATCATAATGATTCCCATAGTACATAAGCATATCCATCTTTTTACACGCATCCCCGGATATAACCATTTAATTAACTTCATGCTATCACTGATGGCACTGATAAATTAACACTGATGGCACTGATAAAAACATCAGTGTAATCAGCCCGCCTCAGGCGGGTCAGTGTAATCAGTGTTCAAAACACCTCGTTCAAACCTTTCTCTTTCTGCATCCTTTTTAAAATCTTTTTATCTAATTGTTTAGCTGGGTGCAAACCCATTCTTTTCGCCCTTTGAGTTAGAGCGGCAACCTCAATGAGCACCGGAATATTTCTTCCCGGACGTACCGGAATTATTAAATATGGTAATTCAATGCCCAAAATCGTATAGGTTTTTTCCTCCAAGCCCAATCGTTCATATTCATGTTTTGGATTCCATTGCTCTAAACAAACTACCATTCCGAGTCTTTTTTGATTTCGCACCCTGCCAACTCCGAATATGTCTTTCACATTTATAATCCCTAACCCCCTAATTTCAATATAATGCTTTATCAATTCATCCGCACTTTTGCCTATCAAGATTTTTTTACCCTTAATTTCTACTGACACCATATCATCGGCAACCAAACGCTGGCCTCTTTCGATTAACTCTAAAGCACATTCGCTTTTTCCTGTGCCACTTTTACCTGTAAGCAAAATTCCGATTCCGTAAACATCTACTATAGTACCATGAAGAGTAATCTTTTTCTCATTTTCCATAACTCCCCTTTTGTTCTTTTTAACAGCTCTTCGCAAAATCCGTTCAGGGCTGTTCTTTCTAAGAGTCTTCAGCAGTTATTACCTTCAATAATTCTGCTTCATCTTTTACTTGCCGCAGGGCTAAACAGAAATTCTTATCTTTAAGAAGACGAGATATTCTTGCCAGCGCTTTTAGATGCGGGCCTGAAGAATCGCGAGGAGCAACTAATAAAAAAAAGATATAAACTGGTTCGCCGTCTAAAGCATTAAAACTTACACCCCGTCTCGAAATTCCTACAGCCCCAGTCAGTTTTTTTATTGTATCTGACTTTCCGTGAGGAATGGCAATCCCCTGTCCAATTCCCGTGCTTCCCAATGCTTCTCTTTCCATAAGGGTTTTAATCAAGATATCTTTTTGTTCAGACTCTCCTGCCTTTACTAATAAATCTACCAATTCTTCAATTATCCCTTTCTTATCCTTTGCCAAAAGATTAGCGCTGAGTGCTTTCTGATTCAAAAAATTTACAATTTTCATTTTAATAATTGCGATTTATAAATATTTAACAATATAAACCGCTGTGTGCTTCCTTTTGGGTTTAAAAACCTACTTATTCTTTATCTTATCCTTTAAATGAGATAGCTGTGCTTCTATTTTGTCAGTTGCTTTATTTAAGCACAAATGAAGGTCAGCATTTTCTTGTTTAGTTGTACGAATCATCTTTTTAGCTGATAAAATTATTTCTGCGATGTATCTTTCTTTCTCCCGAGAGATAATTACATTCACATCAATAATACTAGCAAAGTATTTTTTGAATCGATGGACTCGTTTTTCAATATCTTTTTTCAAATCATCGCTTATTTCAAAATGCCTTCCTGTAATTGTAAGATTCATTCTTATCCCCCTTTGTTATAACTATCTTGATAATCTGTGTAATCTTTCCGAAATCTGTGCAATCATAATTTAAACTTCTCTCCTAAATAAAATTTTCTTGCTTGAGGGTCGTTAACTAATTTTTCAGAGGTTCCCGAGATTAAAATTTTTCCTTCTGCCATTATGTAAGAACGGTCAGTTATTGCCAATGTTTCACGAACATTGTGGTCAGTAAGTAAAATACCGATTCCCTTTTGCTTCAAGTGAGCAATAATTTCTTGAATATCGGCGACCGCAATAGGATCCACCCCGCTGAATGGTTCATCCAAAAGAATAAAAGAGGGATTGCTAACCAATGCCCGACTAATTTCTAATCTTCTTTTTTCCCCTCCTGAGAGTGTCCAAGCCTTATTTCCCGCTAAATAGGTTATATTTAATTCTTCCAGGAGCTGTTTTAATCTTTTTTTTCTTTCGCTGCGTGACTGCGCCAAGGGAAGGTTTTCTAAAACTGCCATAATATTCTCTTCTACAGTAAGCTTTTGAAAAATAGAGGTTTCCTGCGGAAGATAGCCAATTCCCAATCTTGCCCTTTTGTAAACCGCCGTTTTACTTATTTCTTGATTATTGAAGATTATCTTTCCTGAATCCAATTTTATTATACCAACAATAGAATAAAAGGTAGTGGTTTTCCCCGCACCATTGGGACCTAACAAACCAACAACTTCGCCGGTATGCACCTCAATTTTTACCTTATTAACAACCTTTTTTTGGTTATAAGTTTTTACCAACTCTTCTGTTCGTAATAGGGCGTCCATCTTTTACGCTTCAAGCTTCAAGCTACAGGTTACAGGTAAAACCAAAAATTAAAACTTCATCTTAATCTTGCTTGTAGTTTGTGACTTGCGACTTGCAGCTTTTTTTTAATTGTTTCTTTCCAAACCTTTAAAGCCTCAGGCAATTTCTCTACTCGTTTTGCCGATGCCTGAGCAAAATCGGCTCTTCCCCCGCCTTTACCATCCATCAATTTGGCGACTTCATTAATTATTTGTCCGCAGTGAACCTTTTTGCTTAAATCCTTATTTGCATTCATTATTAGATAAATTTTGCTATTTTTTACCGAAGCTAATCCGACAATTCCCGCTTCTGTTTTTTTTCCAAGAACATCAACAATCTCTCTCAACTCTAAAAGATCAAAATCAGAAAATTGCTCAATAATCACATTTTGTTCTACTTTTTTTGCTAAATCCTTTGCGTAGTAAGAAAATAGTTCCTTTTTAAATCTTTCATTTTTTTTCTTTATTTCTTTCATTTCCTTAAAAACAATTTCGGCTTTTTCTTTTGTCTTTTCTAAAGAAGTGGAAAAAAGCGAGGCAATCTCTTTTAAACTATCTTCGCCTTTTTTTATTAATTGGTAAGCAAATCTTCCGCTTACAGCTTCAATGCGGCGAATCCCTGCACCTACCGAACTTTCTTTAACTATTTTGAATAAACCGATTTCTCCCGTCCTTTTAACATGCACTCCTCCGCAAAACTCTTTGCTATAATCACCAACAGAAACAACCGTCACCTCTTTCCCATATTTTTCTTCAAATAAACCAATCGCTCCGCTTTCTATCGCCTTTTTTTTAGGCATTAATTCCTTTTTCACCGAATCATTTTTTATATTTTTTTCATTAACCATTTCCTCTACTCTGAATAGTTCTTCATTAGCCAAAGATTTAGGATGGATAAAATCAAAATGGAAATAAGAAGGAAAGACAATGGAACCAGCTTGCTTGATGTGCTTCCCCAAAATTTCTCTTAGAACGCTTTGCAAAATATGAGTAGCTGTATGATTGCGGGCAACATCTATCTCTTCCTTTCCCCACACATTTGGTAGAGGTAATCCCTGTTTCTTTGCTC
>DAOWIN010000012.1 GCA_030640885.1 Candidatus Omnitrophota bacterium | reverse complement strand
ATAAAATCCTTCATTAATGCCCAAGATTTTTTTCGGGCCTTTTCCTCTACGCCGCTGCAAACATCTACCATCCAAGGGTTGACTTCTTCTATCGCATTTTGGAGATTATCCAAATTTAAACCTCCGGATAAAATAATCCTTTTGCCCAACCCCTTTGCCTGTCTTGCCAAATTCCAATTACACAACCTCCCCGTACCGCCCATTTTCCCTGCAAATTGACTATCTAAACAAATAATTCCTATATTATAACCGCTGATTTCTTTTAAATCTTTTTCCTGTCCCAAATGAAATGTTTTGATTATTTCGGCAGAAGAAAACCGTTTTATTGCATCACAATAAGACGGAGTTTCTTTTCCATGCAACTGCAAAGCATCTAAACGACAATCCTTAACTATTTCTTTTACCCTTTCCAAGTCAGCATCCACGAAAACCCCTATTTTAATAACATTTGTCGGCAGTTTTTGAACAATTTCCTTTATGTCTTTGGGCTTTACTTGACGCGGGCTATGAGCAAAGATAAAACCTAAGGCGTCTGCGCCCAACTCCGCAGCTTTCAAAGCATCCTCAATATTTGTTATACCACAAATTTTAACTTTTGTCATCGCGGAATAATTCAAAGGCTTCAGCTTCTTGTAAAAATTGAGTCTTCCAAAATAGCAATCTTATTTATTATTTTCTCCCAAAGCGGCAAATTCTTTTTGGCATTTTCTTTAATCAGCTTGTAACTCAATGCTCTACTCGCCACTCCGTTAGCATAATTATCTATGGAACAAATGCTGGCATATTTCAATCCCAATTCCCGGGCAATAGTCGCTTCTTTTGCTAAAGTCATACCTACAATATCGGCATAATCCCTTAACAAATTTACTTCTGCCCTTGTTTCAAAACGAGGGCCCCTGGTCTGGGCATAAATTCCCTTATTTCTAAAGCTCAAATTCAACTCTTTTAATGCTTGAATGCAAGTTTTTATCAGCATTTTGTCAAACATAGGAGTAATATGTTTTATTTTATTACCAAAGATAGTTATTGTATCAAAATTAAGATAATCATCGGGAACAATAAAGGTTCCCGGCTTTATTTCCTTTTTCAGGCTCCCGCAAGAATTTAAGGCGATAACCTTTTTCACTCCTAATGATTTTATTGCTCCTAAATTTGCTGCATAATCTATACAATGTGGGGGAATATTTTTATCTACTCCGTGACGATTCAAAATAATGAGGTTGTCAAAAGAATAAAAAAATGCTTTCCCATATTTAGTACAAAGCATTTCCGCTCTTTTATCCTTTAAAAGCGGCAAAGAAAAAATAACTGTCCCTCCAATTATAGCAAGCATAGTTAACACTGATGGCACTGATAAAAACACTGATGGCACTGATAAAAACACTGATGGCACTGATAAAAACACTGATGGCACTGATAATCAGTGTAATCAGTGGTAATTTTTAATCAGTGTAATCAGTGATGGCGTATTATACATTATTTTCCTTTTCTTGACAATAGGGGAAAATTCAATTATCATAAGTATTCCTATGAAAAAAATAAATGTTGCTGTTATCGGTGTAGGAAAATTAGGGCGGGAGCATACGCGTATTTATGCTCAACTTCCTCAGGTGAATTTGATAGGAATATGTGATAAGCAAACTTCGGTTAAAAAGATCGCCGCCAAATACCACACCCGTTTCTACGAAGATTACCTTTCCCTGCTTTCTCTATCCAAAATAGATGCTGTCAGCATTGCTGTCCCTACTCATCTGCATTATTCTATTACTAAAGAGGTTCTGAAAAAGAAAGTTAACATTTTATTGGAAAAGCCAATCGCTCTTACCTCTGAAGAAGGTAGCGAGCTTTTGGATCTCGCTCAACAGAAAAATCTTATCCTGCAGGTTGGACACATTGAAAGATTTAACCCGGTGATAAAAAAGGTCAAAGCAATAATTGATAAACCTCTATTTATTGAATGCCAGCGTCTCGGTCCTTATGCTCCCCGCGTAAAGGATATAGGAGTAGTTTTGGATTTAATGATTCACGATTTGGATATTATTCTTCATTTGATAAACTCAGAAGTAGAATCCGTCAATGCGTCCGGCAGTAAAATTCTCTCTAATTATGAAGACATCGCTTTTGCTTGCTTAAAATTCAAAAATGGAGCAATGGCTAATCTTTCCGTTAGTCGGCTAAGTGATAAAAAGGTAAGAAAAATCAGAATATTCCAGTCCAATCTTTATCTTTCCTTAGATTATTTACACTCCACAATCAAAAAGGTGCAAAAAATAAAAGGAAAGATTGTCCGCCGCAAAGTTAAATTAAAAAATAAACAGGAGCAACTCGAGACGGAAATTGCTTCTTTTATTGATGATACCCGCAGTAAGCATATTTTCCAAGATTATCAAGCCTGCGAGGCATTAAAATTGGCTTTAATAATTGCAAAAGGGGCAAATAAAGGTTAACTTAGCATAATCAGCTATAACGAAGTTATAGCAAAGGAGGAAAATGGATATAGTTGCAGTTTCTTGGGGATTTATAATAGGCATAATAATTGTGGCTTTTGTTTTTATGTGTGTTGTTACCGCTGTCTATCTCAGGAGCGGAACGGTACACGACAAAGAAAAAGAAAGAAAAGAATGGGAAAAAATTATTCGTAAATTATTCACAAAAAACCGAAAAAAGAAAAAAAAGAAGGATGAAGAAAAAAGAAAAAAGAATATTTATTATCACGGGTGAGCCATCTGGAGATCTACACGCTTCTAATTTAGGGCGTTCTTTAAAAGAGATGCTTCCAAATATAAAATTATCAGGGATGGGGGGTGAAAAAATGCGTCAAGCCGGGGTGGATACTGTGCAGGACATTACCAGTTTGGCCGTGATAGGATTTGTAGAGGTGTTTAAAAACCTTGTTCACTTTCGCCGCGTATTTAATCTTTTAACGAAAGAATTAGATCGGCAAAAACCTGATGTTGTCGTTTTAGTTGATTATCCCGGTTTTAATCTAAAATTCGCTAAAGAGGTGAAAAAAAGGGGCATTCCTCTCATTTATTATATCAGTCCTCAGATTTGGGCTTGGGGAAAAGGAAGAATAAAAACAATCAAAAAACTGGTAGATAAAATGATTGTCCTATTTAAATTTGAGGAAGAACTTTACAAAAAGGCATCCGTCCCCGTTGTTTTCGTTGGTCATCCTTTATTAGATAATCTCAAAAAAAATGAAATAAAAAACCTAAACAACGAAAAAATAACATCTGTTTTAGACTTAAATCTATCTTCTAACAAAACAAATTCAGCGATAGAATCAAAGAATGTGCATTCTGATAATTTGGTTATTGGTTTGCTTCCTGGCTCACGAAAAGGAGAGGTCCAAAGAATTCTGCCAATAATGCTGAGAACTGGAGAAATAATCTTTTCTCAACTAAAAAACGCACATTTTTTACTCTCTATGTCCTCTAATGTCAGCAAAAATATTTATCAACAAATAATAAAAAAATCTTCTTTGTCTATTTCTTTTGCCGAGACTAACGAATGCTTTCAGCAGGCAAACTTGCTATTAATTTGTTCGGGAACGGCCACATTGGAAGCGACCCTCTACCAAAAACCAATGCTTGTCATCTACAAGACTTCTTTTTTGACTGCTTTGTTAGCCAAGCTTTTAATCAAAATTCCCTATATTGCTTTAATTAACATCGCTGCCGGCGAAAAAGTTGTTCCTGAATTTATCCAATACAAAGCAAAACCGCAAAGGATTGCCAAAAAGGCAATAGAATTAATCAGAGATAAGCATAAAAGAGAAAAGGTTAAAGAAAAATTAAGAAAGGCGGCTCTTAATTTGGGAGAATCAGGAGCAAGCAAAAGAGCGGCGGAGATTATCTGCGGTTATCTTGCGGCTTAAAGAAAATCTTTTTATAAAATTAGCATAATCAATAATCAATTTCCCTTTTAAATGGTCTACTTCATGTTGGATTACTCTTGCTGCTAAACCCCTTAATTTCATTTCTACTTTTTTTCCTCCCCTATTTAACCCCGAAACAATAATTTCTTTTGCTCTTTTTACTCCTACGCTAATTTCCGGTAAGCTTAAACAACCTTCATCCATTCTGTCCTCGCCCTTGTGTGAAAAAATTTGTGGATTGATTAATTCTATCAATCTT
This sequence comes from Candidatus Omnitrophota bacterium, assembly GCA_030640885.1. GTDB lineage: Bacteria > Omnitrophota > 4484-213 > 4484-213 > 4484-213 > DAOWIN01. The sequence goes on along the minus strand of DAOWIN010000012.1, from coordinate 3,469 downwards.
TTTCCAATATCGGCAATAATTATCTGTTTATTAATTCCCACCTGCGGAGCGGCCAAACCGATACCTTTGTTTTTATACATTGTTTCCGCCATATTCTCCAGCAACTTTTTTTCTTCTTTACCGATAGTTTCCACTAATAAACATTTTTTTCTCAATATTGAATCAGGATAAATTCTGATATCTAAAGCAGACATAACCTTCCCTCCTTTTAGCTGTCAACTAAGTAACAAAAACTTGAAATATTACTAGAACCTTCGCGTTTGAAACTTATGTACAGAAATTTTGCGCCTTGAACGAACATCAGCGGAAACAAAAATAATCTTTCAATTTCTAATGTCTAATTGCTCTAATGTCTAATAAAATCCTAATGACTAATGACCAAAAATATTGGACATTAGACATTTTGGCATTAGACATTGATTAGACATTAGGTTAATTAGGTCAATTAGTCATTTTCTTCTATCGGACTATAAAGAGCAAGGAATGCAAAAATCCCAATTTTAACCTGAAATGCGAAAGTCATAATTACATTGCTTTTTATTTTACCTGCGTAATTTTGTTTTCTGCATCCACATAAACAATCTTGGGCTTAAAATCAACAATTTCTTTTTTGTCAAATAAAGCATAAGAAATGATGATGATTTTATCTTTAATTTCGCCCAAGCGAGCGGCGGGACCATTCAAGCAGACCCCGGAGTTCTCCTGCCCCAAGATTACATAAGTTTCTAATCTCATTCCATTATTAAAATTGACTACCTGCACTTTTTCGTTGGGCAAGATATCAGCCGCCTTTAGCAATTCTTTGGCAATAGTAATACTACCCTCATAATCTAATTCTTTAGCAGTAATTCTTACTCCCTGAATCTTGGACTTGCAAAATGTAATTAACATTCTTTTCTCCTTTTACCCATTTTTAACTTATTTTACTCACTTCTATCAGATTTTCTTGGCATAAAGAAAAATATTCCTTTTCAAAATATTTTAATATTTTCCTTAGCAGTGCCGGCCGAGAAAATCTTTTTCCTGTTTCTTCTCTAAGAGATGTAATTCTTTTTACAAACTGTGGCTGTTCTTCTCCTTTACTTTTCCCTTCAATATCCCCTCCTTTGCGAAAGGCATTCATTCGTTCGTTTTTTATTTTAGACTTGGCCCGGAAAAATTGTTCTTTGATAGAATTTACATTAACTCCCATTCCTAAAATAATAAACTCTAATTTTCCTTTTTTTATTTGTGTTTCAGTAAGCACTCCGGCAAATTTCTTTCCCTTTATTAATAAATCGTTGGGATATTTGGAATAAACTGACAAATCTGTTTTTTCCTCGACTGCTTTTTTTATTGCACAAACAGCTAAACGGCTAATCCTGAAAGCTTGCTCGGCGGGCATATTGGGACGAAGAATAAAAGAACAAAGAAGATTCTTTTTTGGCGGCGCAAACCATTTTCTTCCTAACCTTCCTCTGCCGCCAGTTTGGTAATCGCTGATTATTACCGTTCCTTCTCCTTCTCCCTGCAAAGCTAATTTATAAGCTATATCCTGAGTAGAACTGAGTCTTTTATAAAACAAAAATTTCTTCATTCATTGTCAATTATCTAAGGTTACTTTTAAACTAAAGTCTATCCAGTTGGCAGCATGGGTAATCGCTCCCACCGAAATTCGTTCTACCCCTGTCTGAGCGATCGCCTTTATATTCTCTAAATTCACTCCTCCGGAAACCTCTAATTCAGGAGTTAAATCAAACGGTAAAGAACTGTTTTCTACCGCTTTATTTCTTATTCCCACTGCTTTTTTTATCTTCTCTATATCCATATTATCAAGCATAATTATATCTGGCTTCCCTTCCAATGCCTGCTTAAACTCCTCTAAATTGCTTACCTCCACTTCTATTTTCATTCCCTCTTTTGCCTTTTTTCTTGCTTTTTGAATCATTCCTTTTAAACCTGTATTCTCTTTTTTCTTGCTTGCAGCTTGCAGCTTGCAGCTTGCAGCTTGTATGTGGTTATCCTTGATTAATATCATTTCATCTAAACTAAAGCGATGATTAAAACCCCCACCCATCTGCACAGCATATTTTTCTAACTCTCTTAAATTCGGAGTTGTCTTGCGTGTATCCATAATTTTCACCCTGAAGTCTTCTACTTCCTTTACAAATTTATTAGTAAGAGTGGCAATTCCGGATAAGCGGCCTAAAAAGTTTAAGGCTACCCTTTCGGCAACCAGTATTGGCTTTAAAAATCCTCGCACCTCGGCAACTATCTCGTTTTCCCTGAATGCTTCCCCCTCTTTCTTAAGAGCCTTAAATTCTAAGCGGGAATTTAAGTTCTTAAATACCTCCTTGGCAATTTCTAACCCGGCAGTTATTCCCTCTTCTCTGACAATAATAACCGCTTTTCCTTTTGATTTAGGGTCAATCAAAAAATTGGTGGTAATATCTTCTTTGCCAATGTCCTCTCTTAAAGCTGTTTTTATAATTGATAGATGAATCATAATTGCGAAATAATATTTTTTAGTCTTATTTGTTCTGCATTAATCTCTTTTCCCCTTATTCTGTTTTTTTCAACAATCTCTTTTGGCGCCTTGTTTAAAAATTCTTTATTTCCCAATCTATTAGATATTCGTTCCTTTTCCCTCCGCAAACCTTCTACCTTTTCTTGCAAACGCTTCCTCTCCCCGCAAAGATTAGTATTCTCGAAAACAAGATGCAATTCACTTCCTTCTACTACCGCAGAGATTGCCTTTTGAGGTTTTTTACTCTGGCATTTAATATTTTTTATTCGTGTTAATCGAGAAATATAATGCAAGTAAGACTTTAGCCTTTTGGGAAAATGGACAAGGATTAATTTGCTTTTTTTAAAATCTTTTATATTTAATTCAGAACATAGATTTCGCACTGTTTTAATTACCTCAACAAGCAGCCCCATATCCTGCTCAACTTTTTTGTTTATTAGTTCTTCATTTGCTACGGGCCAGTCGGCTATCATAAGACTATCAGGGCGCAATTCGGAAATCGTAGCTCTTGAATTTATATTTACCTTCAGCAAATCTTCTATCTGTCGTGTAGCGTATAGCGTGTAGCGTGTAGCGTATAGCTTCTGCCAAATTTCTTCACTGATAAAAGGCATAAACGGATGCAGTAAACGCATAGAAGTTTCTAATACATAACAAAGAACATCTTGAGTAATTCCCGCGGGTTTCGGGTGACTGGTAACTGGTGACTGGTAACTGGTGGTATGAACCGGCTTTGCCAGTTCAATATACCAATCACAAAATTGATGCCAAAAAAACTCATAAATCTTCTCCTCTGCTTCCTGAAATCTATAGCTTTGCAGGCATCTATCTATTTCTTTGATTGTTTGGTTAAGACAACTCAAAATCCATCTTTCTTTAAGTTCTAAATCATTTGAATTTAGCGGTTTTCGGTTTTCGGATTTCTGTCCTCTGTCCTCTGTTGACTGTCGACTGGTGACTTGT
>DAOWIN010000142.1 GCA_030640885.1 Candidatus Omnitrophota bacterium | reverse complement strand
GTTAATTTAACTTTTTTTCTTCTCTTCTCTCTTTCCCTGTCTTGAGCAATGAAAAACTCATCGCCTATTCTTTCCTTCACCGCCTCTAACTTCTCCTGAATTATCTCAACCTCAGGATAAAAGTTTATTGCTTTGGCTAAAAACTTATAGGCGCGGCGGTAAGAGCCGCTCCCATAAAGACATTCTCCCAAATAGTAATAGGCCAATCTTAGACTGGGATCAAATTTAATAAGGCAGGAGAAATACTCTGCGGCTTTGGCGTAATCAGCCTTTTTGCGATAGATCTTTCCTAACCTAAAATAAGCAATAGTATTTATGTGTAACTTTAAGGATTTTGAATAATTTGCTATTGCTAAATCCTCTTTATCTAAATCCTCATAGATTAAACCGAGATAGAGAAAATCCCGCCAACCTTTGCTCTTTAAACTATTAAAAACAGATAAAGCTTTTTCGCTATGCCCGGTGAGAAATTCCAGCTCCCCCTGATATCTTGTTAGATAAGAGTTTTTGCTAAAGATTTTAGCACTCTTTAGAATATCTACAGCCTTATTGTACTCCCCGGATTCTCTAAAAAGAGCAGCCGCATCCAGGTAATCACTCAAGAAGGTTTGGGTAAATGAGTTGAAAGGATGAAATATAAGGAAAGAGAAGAAAAACAAAACCAGGAATTTCATATCAGGCAAACTTTTGCCTTCCCACTATAAGGATTCCCCACTTTTTTGCTAAAGATAAAAACTCTTGTTTCTCTAAAATAATTACTTTATTCTCTTCCAACACCAAAGCTGCAGCTTTGATACGCTTAAGGAGCTTTAAAGTGGAAATTCCCACGACCGGAAGATCAAAACGCAAATCCTGGTTAGCTTTACAAAATTTTAATATAATACACCCTTTCCCGGCTAATCTAAAGGCGCGCTTAATAGCCCGGTCAGTTCCTTCCAGGGATTCTAAAGCCGCAACACCCCCTCCTTTTACCCCTATGGTCTGGCCCACATCCAACTCCACAAACTTTGACGCCACATCTAAACCAAAATCAATGTTTTTTGCGATACCTTGGTCCAAATTTAAACCATTCATCACCCCGGGCTCAGCAAAATCTTCTTTTAAATAAAGCGTAGAGTCTAAGAATTCTACTCCGGTTTTCTCTAAATAGCTAATTATTTTCTTAAATATAGCATGGGGACGAAAATCATCAGCGCCGTTCAGCAAAGAAGTTAATTCCTGATCCCAACGGCTCTTGCGAAAAATACACAAAGGGTTGATTTGACCGGCCATAATACACCGGCTAAGATTCTCGCTCTCCAAAGCCTTCCTTAAATCCGAAAGTGCTCCTACTGAAAGCCAATAGCACCGAGCCGCATATTTGCTAATACGCTTAGAGGTCTGCCCTTTGAAGCAAAAAGCAACGACTTCACAATCCCCATCCTTCTCTCTAATTCTTTGAGCAAGCATTAAAGGCAAGAGGCGATTTCCGGCAATAATCCCTACTTTTGAACACATTTACATATACCCCTTTTTGAGGATAAAATGAATTCAAAGAGCTTTTCTAATTCTTTTGAAGGCGGTAAGTTCTTCTCAACTAATTCTTTACTTTGAGCCGGGAGGTGATTTTCAAAAAATATTATTTTGAAGGCTTTCTTTAAATTTCTTATAGTCAAGGATGGAAATTTTGCTCTTTTTAACCCTATTGAATTAAGCCCGCAAATCACAGCCGGATGACCGTCACACATTGAATAAGGCGGAATATCCTGAACAACTTTAGAACACCCCCCAACTATTGAAAAATCTCCCAAACGGCAGAATTGATGCACCGCCGTTAATCCTCCGATTACCACCTTATTTCCCACTTTCACATAACCGGCCAAAGTAGCGGCATTAGCTAAAACATTATCATCACCAATCTCACAATCATGGGCAATATGTGAGTAGGCCATAATAAGATTATTATTGCCGATAATTGTTTTAGCGTTTTTTTCTGTCCCGGGGTTAATTGTAACAAATTCTCTTATCCGGTTATTATCTCCGATAACCAGAAAACTTACCTCACCCTTATATTTTAAATCTTGAGGTATATTTCCTATGACAGCATAGGGAAAAACATGACAGCCGCGGCCAAACGTGGTATGGCCTAAAACCTGGGCAAAAGAGTCAACAACACAGCCGGCGCCGATTTTAACCTGCTCTGCGATTACAGCATATGGCCCGATTTTTACATCTTTACCTATTTGCGCTGTTGGGCTAACTATAGCTTTAGAATCAATTTGGCTCGACACACTCACCTCGCCTAATTACTGTCGTCAAAATCCCGATTGTTAATAATTATATCAAAAAAGTAAGAGTGGGGCAATAAAAAGCCAAGGAAAAGATTTAGGCAACGGTCAGGGCAAACATAAGCTCAGCTTCGGCAACTACCTTTTCGTCAACAAAAGCTTTGGTAACAACCGAACCGGTCTTACTTCTCATTTTCCCGGAAGTAACCTCTATGACTAACCTGTCTCCGGGCACAACAGTTTTTCTGAACTTAATATTGTTTGCCGCCATAAAATAAGCTAATTTACCTTTATGCTCTTCACAAGCCAGCATAAGCACTCCGCCCACTTGAGCCATTGCTTCTACAATTAACACG
>DAOWIN010000117.1 GCA_030640885.1 Candidatus Omnitrophota bacterium | reverse complement strand
GATAAGGGAAATACTTACAAACTTATCAACCTATAAACTTATAAACTAACCGACAAGTGAGTGAAACGAACGAGGAGGGATAGTGGATCCAATTGCAGATGTTTTAACAATTATAAGAAATGCGAGTGCGAATAGGAAGAAGGAAGTTAACATACCTGCTTCTCATTTAAAGGAAAAGATTATAGATATTTTCAGAAAAGAGGGTTACATTGAAGATTGCCGTTTCATCGAAGATAACAAACAAGGAATTCTGCGGGTGTATTTGAGATATAACAAGACAAAATCTGCTCGGCGTGAAAAAGAAAAAGCGGCAATTATGGGTCTTAAAAGAATATCCAAACCTAGTCGACGAGTATATGTTGACAAGAAAAAGATTCCCTATGTTCTTAGAGGATTGGGAACAGCTATTATTTCCACCTCTCAGGGGATACTTACTGATAAAGAGGCGAGAAGGATAGGGGTAGGCGGCGAGGTTATTTGTTATATATGGTAGTTCAACTAGCAAAATGCCAGTTGAGAGTTTCCCAGTTTCCCAGACCCCCAGTTTCCCAGCGGAGCTGGGTAGCTGGTTGCTGGGTGGCTGGTTGTCCGAGCAAAGCGAGGAAGAAATGTCCCGTATAGGAAAAAAACCAGTAGAGATAACTCAAGGTGTGGGAATTAAAATAGAGCGAGATGTTATCAAAGTAAAAGGGCAGAAAGGGGAATTAGAATTTTCTTTTTCTTCTCGTTTGCAAGTCGAACAAAAGGATAACCAAATTTTTGTTAAGAGAAATAAAGATTCTAAAATAGACCGTTCTTTACATGGGTTAACCAGAAGTTTAATTGCCAATATGGTTAAAGGTGTAACCGATGGTTATGAAAAGAAATTAGAGATTCGGGGGATTGGGTATCGGGCACAGTTAAAAGGAAAAGAACTGTCTTTGAACTTAGGTTTTTCTCATCCGCTTAATTTCGCTATTCCTCAGGGTATAACTGTTGAAACTCCCTCGCCTACTCAGATCGTCATAAAAGGAATCAATAAAAGAGATGTTGGAGAGATTGCCGCTCAAATTCGCCGTTTGCGTCCGCCTGAATCCTATAAAGGAAAAGGGATTCGTTATTTTGGCGAATATGTAAGACAAAAGCAGGGGAAAAAAGTAGCGTAAAAGGCACACGCTGCAAGTTGCAGGCTACAGGTTACAGGTAAGAAAAAGAAAGAAAACAAATGATAGGCGGGTTCTTAAGTTTTGAGATTAAAAAATGCAAAAATTAAAGCTGAAAATAAAAAACAAAAGGGAAGCGGGACGGCTAAAAAGGCACCGACGAGTGAGAAAAAAGATTTTCGGAACAGCAGATGCTCCCCGTCTTTGTATTCATCGAAGTTTGAAAAATATGGAAGCGCAATTAGTCAATGACATAGAAGAAAAGACCATTTTTTCTTTCTCTAGCAATAGTGGCAAATTTAAGCAAAAAATGGCTTATGGTGGCAATGTGAAGGCGGCTTTTCTGTTGGGGGAGATTTTTGCCCAAGAGGCAAAGGAAAGAAAGATTGAACGTATTGTTTTTGATCGCGCGGGTTATGCTTATCACGGAAGGGTAAAAGCCTTTGCGGAGGGCGCCCGCAAAAAAGGATTAAAATTTTAATAAGATGAAAAGGAGTTTAAATAGCTTCTTAACCGTAAAACAATGATAAAATATGGCAAAAGCAGAGAAGGAAAAGAATCGGAGGAATGGTTAGAGAAATTAGTAGATATTACTCGCGTAGCAAAAGTTATTAAAGGAGGAAGACATTTTGCTTTTCGTGTTCTTGTAGTAGTAGGGGATGGTAAAGGCAAAGTTGGTTATGCTCTCGGAAAAGCAAAGGAGATTCCCGAAGCAGTGAATAAAGCTAATCAGCTTGCCAAAAAAAATCTTTTTTCTGTTCCTTTGAGAGAAACTACTATTCCTCATGAAATAATCGGTCATTATGGAGCGGCAAAGGTTTTGTTGAAGCCAGCTTCTAAAGGTACAGGCGTGATTGCCAACAAAGCCGTAAAGGCGATGTGCGAATGTGCAGGTATAAGGGATATTTTAACTAAATGTTTAAAAACAACCAATCCGCTGAATGTGTTAAAGGCGGTGGCAAAAGGTTTTGTCGGTTTTAAAGCGTAAGAATACTGATGAAATTACACCAAAAAAAGAGAATTGGGCGGGGTTCTGGTTCAGGGCATGGAGGGACATCTTGCCGGGGTCATAAGGGACAAAAGAGCCGTTCAGGTAAGAAGATAAGAATAGGTTTTGAGGGTGGACAGATGCCTTTAAGTAGAAGAGTACCTAAACGCGGTTTTAATAATGAAAGGTTCACTGACAAGATTAATATTGTAAATCTTTCATCATTAGATAAGCTTTCCGAAAAGGAAATCAATCTTCAGTTGTTAAGACAGAAGGGTTTTGTGAAAAGAAAGGGTCAGATTAAAATATTGGGTCAAGGAGAAATTAACAGAGCTTTAGTTATTCAAGCAGATTATTTTTCCAAGGCCGCTCGCCAGAAAATAGAAAAGGCAGGGGGAAAGGCAATAAAAAATGACCAATTGACCTAATGACTAATTGACCTAAATAATGATTAATGTCCAATTTCCAATGACTAAACAGATATTGGGATTTAGGATTTTATTAGACATTAGAGCAATTAGATATTAGACATTTTGTTTGTTATGTTCAAAGCCCTATTCAACATTTTCAAAATTCCCGATTTAAAAAAGAAGGTTTTATTTACTTTAGGATTGATCATTGTTTATAGAATGGGGGCTTTTATTCCTACGCCGGGGATTAACGGAGCAAATTTAGCCCAGTTCTTTGATAATATTGCCCGCACTCAGGGAGGAACATTATTTGGAATTATGAATATGTTCAGCGGCGGGGCAATGCGCCAGCTTACTATCTTTGCTTTGGGGATTATGCCCTATATTACCGCCTCTATTATTTTACAACTTCTTACCGCTGTGTTTCCCCAATTAGAAAAATTGACCAAAGACCCAGAGGGGCATAAAAAGTTAGTACAATACACGCGTCAGGCAACGGTTATTTTGTGTTTGGTGCAGGCGCTATTCGTAAGTATGTGGTTGGAAAATCCCGCCCATTTCGGAAATCTCCAGATTGTTCAGTTCCCGGGGTGGAAATTTCGTTTGTTGACAATGCTAACCCTTACCACTGGCACGACTTTCATAATGTGGTTAGGAGAGCAGATTAGCGAGAGAGGAATCGGCAATGGTATTTCTCTGATTATTACCGCCGGAATTATTTCGCGTTTGCCCAGCGCTGTCTATCAATTTTCCTCACTTTTGTACCAAGGTCAAGTATCTGTTCTTAATTTATTATTTATATTAGCGATTGCCGTTGTGGTAGTGGGGGCAGTAGTTTTGATTACCGAAGGTCAAAGGAGAATTCCGGTGCAGTATGCGCGGCGGATTGTTGGTAGAAAGATCTACGGTGGGCAGGCAACCTATATTCCTTTAAGAGTCAACCAAGCTGGGGTGATGCCGATTATCTTTGCCCAGTCAATAATTCTTTTTCCGGCAACTATCGCTGGTTTAACCAATAGCCCTGTAATTCAATCTATTGCTCAAGCTTTAACTCCGGGGAAGCTTTTTTATAGCATATTTTATAGTGTTTTGATTATCTTCTTTGCCTATTTTTATACAGCAATTTCCTTTAATCCCAAGGATATTGCCGATAATATGAAAAGAAACGGCGGTTTTGTCCCCGGCATTAGGCCGGGTAAGAATACAGCTGAATATTTTGATTACATAATGAACCGAATTATTTTGCCCGGAGCAATATTTTTAGCAATTATTGCTATAACGCCCCAAATAATTTACAAGGGTTTTAACATTCCCTATTTGGTAGCTTCTTTTTTTGGCGGTACGGCTTTGCTAATTGTTGTTGGTGTTTTATTAGATACAATGCGCCAAATTGAATCGCATTTGTTAATGCGTCATTACGAGGGGTTTGTTAATAAAGGAAGGATAAGGGGGAGAAGGTAAAAAATAAAAATTAAAAGAGGATTAGATGAATCTAATATTTCTAGGACCGCCTGGAGCGGGAAAGGGAACGCAAGCGAAGGTAGTTTGCAAGCATTTTAATTTAGAGCATATATCTACTGGAGATTTATTGCGTTCAGTAGTTAAAAGCAATTCTTTGATTGGCGAGAAAACCAGAGAATTTATGAATAAAGGTTTGCTTGTGCCCGATGAAATTGTAGTTGAAATTGTTGCTCAGGAAATTAAAAAGAATAGCAAAGGATTTATCTTAGATGGCTTTCCGCGAAATTTAGCTCAGTCAGAGTTTTTAGAAAGTGCCTTATCTTCCGCAGATATATTTTTAAACAAGGTGTTCAATTTTATTACTTCTCCCGAAAAGGTTGTTGATCGGCTTTCAGGAAGAAGGGTTTGCCCAAAGTGCCGGGCAATTTACCATATTAAAAATATGCCGCCTTTGGAAGAGGGGATTTGTGATAAATGTGCTGGAATCCTTGCGCAGAGAGATGATGATAAAGAAGAAGCAATAAAAGAGAGATTAAGGGTTTATAAACAGCTTTCCGAGCCTTTAATCAGTTATTATCAAGAAAAGGGTATTTTGTGTGATGTTGACGGCGATTTGAATGTTGAGCCGTTGTTTGGAATAATCAAGGAAATTTTAGAAATATAAATGGTTACACTTAAAAATGAAAAAGAGATTAGTTTGATGCGCCAAGCAGGGCAGGTTGTGGCTTATGTTTTTGAGAGATTGAAAAGAGAGGTTCGGCCGGGGATTAGCGGAAAAGAATTAGATAAATGCGCTGAAGATTTGATTTTGGAGAAGGGCGCGCTTCCTGCATTTAAGGGGCATCAGGGTTTTCCAGCGACACTTTGTGTTTCAGCGAACGAAGTCATTGTTCATGGAATTCCTACAGAAGAAAGACTGAAAGAGGGTGATATTGTAAGTTTAGATGTGGGGGCAAAGTGCGAAGGGTATTACAGTGACGGGGCAATAACTTTACCCGTGGGAGAGATTTCGTCTCAGGCAAAAAAGCTAATTGAAACAACTCGCAAATCACTTTTTAAAGCAATTAAAGAAGTAAAACCGGGAAATCGTCTTTCCGATATTTCTTGGGCAGTGCAGAGTTTTGTAGAAAAGGAAGGGTTTTCAGTTATACGAAGGTTTGTTGGGCATGGGATTGGCAAAGAGATACATGAGGACCCGCGTATTCCCAATTTTGGTGAACCGCATCAGGGTATAGTTTTAAACAAAGGGATGGTTTTTTGCATTGAACCGATGGTGGCTGTGGGGGATTATGAAATAGAAATAAGCCCTGATGGTTGGACAGCAATTACTAAAGATAAAAGCTTAAGCGCCCATTTTGAACATATGATAGCAATTACAGATAGAGGGGCGGAGATACTGACGGCAATATAAAGTATCAATTGAAATTAGTTCGCCTACAGCGAACGAAATTGGAAGAACTTCATAAGAAGAAACTCATAGAAATTTACTCGCCCTTCGGGCTCGCGAAATTCATTGAAATTCATTGTCTTTAATTTCTACTAATTTCTATCAATTTCGTGAGCGAAGCGAGCAAATTTCCCGAGCGAAGCGAGGAAAAGATGTCCAGAGAAGATTTAATCCAAACTGAGGGTAAGGTTATAGAAGCTTTGCCCAATGCGATGTTTCGAGTAGAATTGGAAAATGGACATAAAGTATTAGCCCACATTTCAGGGAAAATAAGAATGCATTATATCCGTATTTTGGTGGGAGATAAGGTTAAAGTCGAGCTTTCGCCTTATGATTTAAGTCGTGGAAGAATTGTTTATCGGGAGAAAGGATAAATGAAGGTTAGAGCATCAGTAAAGAAAATTTGCGAGAGATGCAAGATTATTAAGAGAAAAGGGGTTGTGCGGGTAATTTGCCCCAATCCCAAGCATAAACAAAGACAGGGATAAATTCAGAAGACAGTCGGCAGAGGACGGTTAACAGAGGACAGAAAGCCGAATGACGAAATCCGAAAACAGAGAACAGAAGAGACGGATTTTTCCTATTTTTTCTTATCTGTTTTCTGTAGACTGTAAACTGTAAACTGATTTCCGACGAGTGAACGCAGTGAGCGAGGAGGTAAAGTGCCTAGAATTGTTGGTATAGATATTCCTAAAGAGAAAACAATAAAGATTGCCCTTACTTACATTTATGGTATTGGAGCAACTTTTTCCGACAGGATTCTGAAAAAAGCAGGTATAGAGCCGAATAAAAGGGCTAAAGATCTCAAGGAAGAGGAGGTTTCTCGTTTAGCGACAATTATTCAAAAGAGCTATAGGGTTGAAGGCGAGTTAAAAAGAGAAGTTTCCCAGAATGTTAGACATCTTATAGGTATCAAAACTTATCGAGGTCTGCGCCATCGCAGGAGTCTACCGGTAAGAGGGCAGAGAACTTCTACTAATGCCCGCACAAGGAAAGGGCCACGGAAAAGCATCGGAGTTAAGAAAGCCGCTAAAAAATCAACTACGGGAAAAGGGAAGTAAAGAGCAGTAAAGCCGTCAATGCAGTAAAACTTACTTGTTATTTCCCACAAACGGAACGAGGAGAAGATTATGGCAAAGAAACTCAAGAAGAATGTTCTCAAAGGAATAGTACATATTAACGCTACTTTTAACAATACTATTATAACTATTACTGATAAGCAAGGCAATGTTATTTGCTGGTCCAATACGGGAAAAGTTGGTTTTAAAGGTTCTAAAAAGGCAACACCTTTTGCCGGACAATTGGCATCAGAGGATGCTCTTAAAAGGGCGACAGCGCAGGGGATGAAAGAGGTTGAAATTTATGTGAAAGGAGCAGGAGCAGGCAGAGAGGCAGCGATAAGGGCATTAAAACATGCTAATTTAAATGTTACTGCTATAAAGGATGTTACTCCTATTCCTCATAACGGTTGTCGTCCCAAGAAAAGAAGAAGGGTTTGAATCTTAACTATTCTAATTTTGTTAAAGGGAGGAAGAATGGAGAAGAAAGACTTTGTGATGCCTCGGAAGGTAGAATGTGAAAAAGAAACTTTAAGAGATAATTATGGCAAATTTATTATCCAACCTCTGGAAAGGGGATACGGAGTGACATTAGGTAATTCTTTAAGAAGGGTTTTGATTTCTTCTTTGCCGGGAGCGGCGGTAAGTACAATAAAAATAGAGGGAGTTCTTCATGAATTTTCTAACATTGCTGGCGTTTTAGAAGATGTCCCTCAGATTATTTTGAACATAAAAAAGATTGTTTTGAAATTACATTCTTCCGGTCCCAAGACAATCAAGTTAGAAGCAAAGAAAAGCGGAGAGATAACCGCAAAAGAGATTATTAAGGATGAAAGTGTAGAGATTCTCAACCCCGATCTTTATCTTGCTACCCTTTCTTCTAAAGCAAAACTTTTTATGGAAATGGAGGTTTGTGAAGGGAGAGGATATGTGTCTGCGGAAATGAATAAAAAGGAGAGTAAGGATATTGGCGTTATTGAAATTGATTCTATATTTACTCCTGTGCGAAGGGTGAATTATCAGATAGAAAATGTTAGAGTGAAACAGATGACCAATTATGATAGGTTGATTTTAGAGATTTGGACAGACAAAACCATTTCACCAGAGAACGCTCTTAAAGAGGGAGCGGGAATTTTGCGGACACATTTAGATATATTTGTGAATTATGGACATAAAATAGAAGAAGATGTAGAAGAAGAACATACCCAGCCTCTTGAAGAATTAGATAAACCCATTAGCGATCTTGAGCTTACAGTAAGAAGTTCGCGTTGTCTGGAAGCCGCTCATATCAATACAATCGGTGAGTTGGTAGCCAAAACAGAAGAAGAAATGTTGGAATATAGAAATTTTGGGAAAAAGTCGCTTTCAGAGATTGGAGAGGTTCTTGGGAAGATGGGACTAGGGCTAAAGAAATCAGACGACAGATGACAGAAAATTAGTTGATAAGATGATAAAGTAATAAGTTGATATGTTGATAAGAATTCTTGAGGTCTTGTTTATCAACTTATAAACTTATTGACTTATAAACTAAATTAACCGATGACTGAACGAAGTGAAGGAGGAAGGTGTGCGGCATCAAAAGATAAAAGGAAAATTAAGCAGGCCTGCTGACCAGCGGAAGGCATTGTTAAAAAGTCTATCGCGGGGTTTAATTACTTCGGGAAAGATTAAAGTTACTTTAGAACAAGCAAAACAAACCAAAAGGATAATGGACAGATTGCTTAATCTTAGTAAAAAGGATAATTTAGCTGCTCAGCGTTCTGCTTTTGTTGTTCTTCAAGACAGGAAGTTAGTCCATAAGCTATTTAGACAAATAGGAGCGAGAGAGGAACGCACACGAATTACCCGTCTTTCTTTTCGCCGCGGCGATGGAGCAAAAATGGCGATGTTAGAATTATATGCTTAATTTTAATTTATAGAGAATTGACATTTATCTAGGAGAATAAAGTGGAGAAAGATTTGGATGATTCTAACAAAAGAGAACAAAATCGTATTTCTTTAGAGGTTCCTCTTAAATATCAAAGGATTGACGCTAAAGGTAATCTTGCCGAAGAAGAGCATTCGCGAACAAAGGATATTAGCAAAACCGGCTTATTGTTTAAAACAAAAAAGGTTTGTTCTTTAGGCGAAAAGATTAAGATAGTTTTGCTTTTGCCGGGAATAAAGCACCCTATTCATATTTTGGGCAAGATAGTTAGGGTGGAAGAGATAGGATTGAACGAGGAGTACAATATTGGTGTAGTTTTTTTAGAATTTGAAGATGAGGATAAAAACTTAATAATAACCCATATAGAGCATATGGATGTGATGCGTTTGTTAAAAATAGTTCAGGAAGAAAACGCATCTGATTTGCATTTGACATACGGGCTTCCTCCAATGCTGCGTGTTTATAAAAAACTCAAACCTATCGAGGATATGCAGCCGCTTACTAAGGAAGGTTTGGAAAAAAT